>CAUVUZ010000001.1:0-52598 GCA_963555095.1 uncultured Streptococcus sp.
AGTTTGGTGATTTGATGGTGGGAATCACTCACCATCTCCCTGATAAAAACTGGGGTAGGGAGTTGATTCATACGGGAAAACAAGAAGATTTTGATAGATTGGTGACGGAGCCACATGCTTCTATCGCAGTGTATGGCCATATTCACCAACAGTTTCTTCGTTACGGAAGTGACGGACAGTTGATTCTTAATCCAGGTTCGATTGGGCAACCCTTCTTTTTAGATGCGAAGTTACGTAAGGACCTGAGGGCCCAGTATATGATTTTAGAGTTTGATGAAGCAGGTTTGTCTGATGTTGATTTTCGTCGAGTGGATTATGATGTAGAAGCTGAGTTGCAGCTGGCTAAGGATTTGAAGCTCCCCTATTTCCAGGTCTACTATGAAAGTTTGGTAAATGGGATTCACCATACTCATAATCAGGAACTTCTGTATGAAATTGCCCAAGAACAGGGGCATGATATTGAGTTGGATGCATGGTTAGATAGTAGTAATGATTGACATGACATCAAAAAGGGGTATAATGAGTATGAGAAGAGAGATGATGAGAATCTCAGGTGAAAGGGGAACAAAATGCAAATTTCAAGTCGATTTACCATTGCGACCCATATGCTAATTATCATTGCTATCAAGGGCCGGGAAAGCAAGGTGACCAGTGATTTTCTCGCGGCTAGCGTTGGAGTTAATCCAGTCATTATCCGTAAGACTTTGTCGCAACTCAAAAAAGCTGAGTTGATATCAGTTGCGCGTGGGACGGGCGGTACCGAGATTATCAAAGACCTCCAAGATATCAGCCTTTTTGATGTTTATCAGGCTGTTGAATGTTTAGGAAAATCAGGTAAGCTCTTTAGTTTCCATGACAATCCCAATCCTAACTGTCCAGTAGGGGCTAATATCCATGAAGTTTTGGATCAAAAATTGCTGGATATCCAAGAAGCGATGGAGAACCAACTTCGTCAGATGAGTCTGGCTCAGGTTGTGGCAGATGCAGAAGCAAGAATAGTAAAATAAGAGGGCTAGGCTCCTCTTTTTCTATTGCTATAATTATGGTACAATGTAGTCATCAAAGGAGGAGACTATGTACTTTATCACAGGATTTTTTGTCCTACTTTTTCTCGTTTCGTTTTTAAGGGACAATCGCAGTCTCTGGAATCCAGCTCTTTTGCTTTTATCTCTGCTCTTTTCTTACCTGTCTATTGCCAATCTTTTTTATGAAGCTGGGCAGGAAGAAGTGCACATGATTTTCTTTGCAGTGATTTTTCTCCTGCTACCTCTTTTAGTTTTTCTAAGTGGTTTTTTCCTTATTTATAATGGATTTGTGTTATTGAAAAAAGAAGGAAAATCCAAGGCAAATTATTTGTCTCTAGGATTAGGCTGCGTGATTCTATTCTTTTTTGTGATCATGGCGATTCGAATGAGCGACACCAAGGGCTTGTTCTACACCAATCATCTAGTGAATATTTTCTTTTTCTTTCTGATCTATTCGTATTTGATTTTCGGCTTTGCCTTTACAGGATTTCTGCTTTATTCTATTCTGTATCTTTTTATTCCTAAGAAAAAATATTATGATTTTATTATCATTCATGGAGCAGGTTTGTTAAATGGAGAAAAAGTGACTCCCTTACTGAAGAGTCGCATTGATAAGGCAGTAGAAGCTTATCACCAGTTTCTCAATCCCAATGTTAAAATCATCGCAAGTGGTGGTCGAGGTGGGGATGAGAAGATTTCCGAAGCTCAGGCAATTTGTAATTATTTGCTGAAAGAGACGGATGTTCCGAGAGAAGCAATTCTCCTAGAGGAAAGCTCGACCACGACCTATGAGAATCTTCTCTTCTCAAAAGAAATGGGAGAGAAACTGGTAGAAAGTCCACGCTTTCTCTTTGTAACCAATGATTACCATGTTTTTCGTACCAGCACCTATGCTCGCCGTATTGGGATGAAGGGAGATGGTCTTGGTTGCCGGACAGCCGCCTACTATATCCCATCGGCCTTTATCAGAGAATATATTGCTCTATGTGTGAAGATGAGATGGCTTTTTATCGCCTTCTATGTTTTGTTGATTTTAGCTCTGATTTTCTCTTATAGGGGTATTTTATGGTAATATATGAAAAAAATCTCCGTTAGGAGATTTTTTGTAAAATTCATGTAGTCATTATTATTCAATTTTGCTTATGGCAAAATGGCTTTTAGTTGTTTTAGGATAGTTTGTAAGGTTACGATCGCTTGTTCTCCTTGTTGCGGTTGGTAGAGTAGTTGGAAATAGTCGCGAATAGTTTCTTCAAATTGTTTAGGGAGGAGAGCGCAATTGCTCTTAGCATAGTCGAGCATTCGTTTTTCACCTGGATGAGTTTGCTCATTGAGGGCAAACAGCAAGTCAAAGTAGGAAGCAAAAAATTCACTTGTACGATGATTCATGCTGATAAGATCTTGACGTTTGATAGCTTTTTCAATTTGATGAGAGAAGGCAGGCATGGTTTGTTCTAGTAAAAGGAGTTGCCTTTCAATGATATGTTTTTTAAGTTCCTGAGGATAGGGAATCTGGTAAGTCTTTTGGAGAGAAGCATAGCGTCCATTTGGATCGTATAGGATTTTGCTATGGAGTAGATTGTGCCACATACAGGTTGTATAAGCGTTTTGGGGTTGATGCTGAAAAACAGTTGAGTTTAGTTCTTGCTCAAACGACTCCAGTGAACGATAAATCAACTCGATTTCGACACCGTTGTTTAGCACGCAGTCGTCCTCTAGTTCCCAAAACTGGTTTCCAATTTCCATATAAGAACAGTACTTACTCAGAATGTTTTGGCGAATCGTCTCATCTATAGGAGAGTTGAGATAGACATAAACGTCATAGTCAGAATTTTGATCATAGTTTTGTCCTGCACGAGAACCACCAAGAGCGATGGCTTCTACTTGTTCCAATTGAGAGAATTCTTTGTAAAGTTCGTGGATCATGATTTTTCTCCTTGCTTTATGGTTTTAAAGTCATTTTACCAAAAAGTAAAACGTTTGCATAGTGTTGGGTTGCTCTTTTCATTTATAGCAAAAAAATGTGAACTCTTGTTTTGAGTTCACATTCTTTTTTATTCTGCAGCTTGTTGCCAACGTTTGGCTAGCATGCGAGATAGACTTGAAATTGCTAGGTTAAAGCTGAAGTAGATGAGGGCAATCAGGATATAAAGACTGAAGACCTGCTCTGGCTCGAAATAGCGTCCCATGAGAATTTGGCTAGCTCCAAAGAGCTCTTGTAGAGCGATAACAGAGTAGAGAAGGCTGGTATCCTTAATCACGGTCACAAACTGAGAAATGATAGCCGGCAGCATTTTACGGATTGCTTGTGGGAGAATGATGTAGTAGAGGATTTGCACTGAAGTGAATCCTTGCGACATTCCTGCTTCGTACTGACCCTTGTCCACGGCATTGAGACCGCCTCGGATAATCTCAGCTAGGGCTGCTGAGGTAAAAAGGGTAAAGGCCGTAATACCTGCTGGTGTGGACTTCATCTTAAACACCAAAAAGATGGTGAAAATCCAGAGAAGGTTGGGAACATTACGCACAAACTCGATATAAATGCTGGAGATGATTCGCAAGACAGGATTTTTCCCATTTCTCATTACGGCTAGTACTGTTCCGATAAGGGTCGAGAGGACAATAGCAATCAGAGAAATATAGAGGGTCAAGCCAAATCCTTTAAAGATAAAGATTAGGTTATCTGGGGTCAAAACTTCTAAAATAGATTCCATAGTAACCTCCTAAAGTGAATAGGCTTTTTTGTTGGCTTGCTCCATCTTGCGACCAAATTGGGCGACAGGGAAGCAAAGGGCAAAGTAGAGTAGGGCGGCACCTAGAAATGCAGGGATGTAGTTTCCGTTGAGAGCCGACCAAGACTTGGTCACAAACATCAAGTCCACTCCAGAGATGATAGCAACGGTAGAGGTATTCTTGATGAGGTTAACGATTTGGTTGGTCAATGGAGGGAGAATGATACGAAAGGCCTGAGGCAAGATAATCAAGCGCATGGCGCTGATACAGGTAAATCCTTGTGAGAGAGCAGCTTCCATCTGACCACTAGGAATAGATTGAATCCCTGAACGAATAACCTCAGCGATATAAGCTCCGTGATAGAGCCCGACGCAGAGAACAGCTGTCCAATAAATCGGAATCATGATGGTGTGTTCACTGATAAGAGGTAGGCCATAAAAAACAATAACAAACTGCACCAAGAGGGGGGTGTTTTGGTAAAATTCGACAAAGATACGAGCCAAAATTCTTAAAATTTGATGTTTGCTAGTTGATAGGACTCCAAAGATGATTCCTAAGACCATAGCGAGGATAAAGGATCCAACCGCTAGGGCAAGGGTGAAGAGGAAACCATTGAAAAATTGTCCAAAATCCTGAAAATAGGCTGTCCAAGATGATAAATCTGTCATGGGGTGTCCTCCTTAATCTGCGGTATGGCTAGATGGTTTGAGCTTGTAACGGTCATAGAGTTTCTGCAAACTACCATCCTTGCTCCATTTAGTGACCAAGTTATCAAGATAGTTGTTGAGCTCAGTGTTTGATTTCTTGGTAACAATACCGTAGTCAGATGGCTTAAAACTATAATCTAGTAGTTCTGTTCGTTTACTGGTGTAGCCAGACAGGATAGAACGGTCCACGGAAAAGGCATCAATACGGTGAGCGTGAAGGGAAGTAATCAGTTCTGGGTAGGAACCAAGTTCTACAAACTTAAACTTCAGACCTTTCTTTTTACCCAGTTCGGTAATCAAGCGTTGGGTGATGGAACCTTGGGCAACTCCGATGGTTTTGCCATTTAGGTCTTCAATGCTTTTGATTTTGGCAGATTTATTGACCAAAAAGCCAGAAGCGTCCGTATAGTAGGGACTGGTGAAGTTGTAGAGTTTTTTACGTTCTTCTGTGATGGTAAAGGTCGCGATATCCAAATCGACCTGTTCATTGTCAAGAAGTGGGCCACGGGTTTGAGCAGTAACAGGAACGTAGCGAACCTTGACCTTGAGCTCATCTGCAATCATCTTGGCTAAGTCGGTTTCGATACCAGAATAAGTCCCTTTCTTGGGATCTTTGTAACCAAAATTGGGAACGTCTTGTTTGACACCGACAACCAGTTCGCCTCTTTTTTGTATGTCTGCGACACTAGTATCAGCCTGGACTGGTTTGGCAGCAGCAAGGCCGAAAAGGCTAATCAATAATGCTGATAAAAAGAGTTTCTTTTTCATAGGCGCCTCCTTATTTGACTTTGTCACTTTCGTGGTTGATAATTTTGCTGAGGAATTGTTGGGCACGAGGCTCGCTTGGATTGTCGAAAAAGTCATCGACATCTGTCGTATCCACCAAAACTTCTCCGTCGGCCATAAAGATGATACGGTCAGCAACTTCACGGGCAAAACCCATTTCGTGGGTAACGATGATCATGTTCATCCCGTCATGAGCCAGTTTTTGCATAACAGCTAGAACGTCTCCGATGGTCTCAGGGTCAAGGGCAGATGTTGGCTCATCAAAGAGGAGGAGCTCAGGATGCATAGCGAGACCACGTGCGATGGCAATCCGCTGTTTTTGTCCACCAGATAGCATGGCTGGATAAGAATCTTTTTTGTCCCACATATTTACAAATTCCAAATATTTTTGGGCTGTTTTTTCAGCTTCTTTTTTATCAATTCCTAGAACTTTTATGGGCGCCAATGTCACGTTTTCTAACACTGTTTTGTGTGGATAGAGGTTGAAATGTTGGAAAACCATGCCGACTTCCTTACGAAGAGGAACTAAATCTTTCTGGCTAGCGCCTGCCACTTGGTGTCCATTGACTAGGAGACTTCCTTTGTCAATAGCCTCTAAACCATTAATCGTACGGATAAGAGTGGACTTCCCAGAACCAGAAGGTCCAAGCAGGACAACAACTTGTCCTTTTTCAAAACGGAGATTGATGTCGCGGAGTGCGTGGTAGTCTCCGTAATATTTTTCGACGTGTTTAAATTCTACTAAAGCCATGAGAGATCTCCTTTGTGTTAGATTTTATAACATGATTCTACACCAAAAGGATGTTCTTGTCAAATCATATCTAAAAAAATTCACTAAAACTTTATAAAAAAGCAATCAGGATAGAGAAAAAGTCTAAATCGTGTTATAATGAAACGATAGAATTCTTAGAAAGAGTGGATGTCTTTTTGATAACTCCTACTTATGAATGGCAGTTTGCCCCGCAGGTTGAAGATGCGGATTTTACAAAAATAGCCAAGAAGGCTGGACTGGGTCCTGAGGTGGCTCGGTTATTGTTTGAAAGAGGGATTCAGGACGAAGAAAGTCTGAAGAAGTTTTTAGAACCTTCCTTGGAGGACTTGCATGACCCCTACTTGCTCCATGATATGGATAAGGCAGTGGAGCGGATTCGTCAGGCTATTGAAGAAGGGGAAAATATTCTCATCTATGGAGACTACGATGCGGATGGCATGACCTCAGCTTCTATTGTTAAGGAAAGTTTGGAACAGCTTGGCGCCGAGTGCCGTGTTTATCTGCCAAATCGCTTTACCGATGGCTATGGTCCCAATGCCAGTGTCTATAAATACTTTATCGAGCAAGAGGGAATTTCCTTGATTGTGACAGTGGATAATGGAGTTGCTGGTCACGAGGCCATTGAACTGGCCCAGTCTATGGGAGTGGATGTTATTGTGACCGACCACCATTCCATGCCTGAAACCTTGCCAGATGCTTATGCCATTGTCCATCCTGAGCATCCAGATGCGGACTATCCTTTCAAATATTTGGCTGGTTGTGGAGTGGCTTTCAAGCTGGCTTGCGCCCTTTTAGAGGAAGTGCAAGTGGAACTGCTTGATTTGGTTGCTATCGGTACCATTGCCGATATGGTGAGCTTGACGGATGAGAACCGTATCTTGGTTCAATATGGTCTGGAAATGTTGGGGCATACTCAGCGCATCGGTCTGCAAGAAATGCTGGATATGGCTGGGATTGCTGCCAATGAAGTGACAGAAGAAACGATTGGCTTTCAGATTGCCCCTCGTTTAAATGCCTTAGGTCGCTTGGATGATCCCAACCCTGCCATTGATTTGTTGACTGGCTTTGATGATGAGGAAGCGCATGGAATTGCCCTCATGATTCATCAGAAAAACGAAGAGCGCAAGGAAATCGTACAATTTATCTACGAAGAAGCAAAGACCATGGTGGATCCTGAGAAGAAGGTCCAAGTCTTGGCCAAGGAGGGTTGGAATCCTGGAGTTCTGGGTATCGTGGCTGGGCGCTTGTTGGAAGAACTAGGGCAGACAGTCATTGTTCTTAATATAGAAGATGGTCGTGCCAAGGGTAGCGCTCGTAGTGTGGAAGCGGTCGATATTTTTGAGGCACTGGATCCCCATCGAGACCTCTTTATCGCCTTTGGCGGCCATGCTGGTGCAGCGGGAATGACGCTGGAAGTTGAGAAACTTTCAGATTTATCTCAGGTCTTGGAAGACTATATCCGTGAAAAAGGCGCAGATGCTAGTGGTAAGAACAAGCTAAATCTAGATGAAGAGCTAGACTTGGAGACTCTTAGTTTAGAAACGGTTAAAAGCTTTGAGCGCTTGGCGCCTTTTGGAATGGACAATCAGAAACCTGTCTTTTATATCAAGGATTTTCAGGTCGAAAGTGCTAGAACCATGGGAGCAGGCAATGCCCACCTCAAACTAAAAATTTCCAAGGGTGAGGCGAGTTTTGAAGTGGTAGCCTTCGGACAAGGTAGATGGGCGACAGAGTTTGCTCAAACAAAAAACTTAGAATTGGCAGTCACCCTGTCTGTCAATCAATGGAATGGTCAAACTGCCCTCCAGTTGATGATGGTAGATGCGCGTGTGGAGGGTGTTCAACTCTTTAACATTCGTGGGAAGAATGTAGTTTTGCCAGAAGGGGTTCCAGTCTTGGACTTTGCTGGAGAATTACCAGAATTAGCGACTAGTGATGCTGTGGTTGTGAAAACCATTCCTGAGGATATTACCTTGCTGAAGACCATTTTTCAGGAACAAAATTTCTCTGCGGTCTATTTCAAGAACGACATTGACAAGGCCTACTACCTAACAGGTTATGGGACTAGAGAGCAGTTTGCCAAATTGTACAAAACCATTTACCAATTCCCAGAATTTGACATACGCTACAAACTTAAGGACTTAGCAGCCTATCTCAATATCCAACAAATCTTGCTGGTCAAGATGATTCAAGTATTTGAGGAACTGGGCTTTGTAACTATCAAAGATGGTGTCATGACTGTCAATAAAGAAGCGCCGAAAAGGGAAATTGCTGACAGTCAGATATATCAAAATCTCAAACAAACTGTAAAAATTCAAGAAATCATGGCGCTGGGTACCGTGCAAGAAATTTATGACTTTTTAATGGCAGAAAACTAGAAG
Source organism: uncultured Streptococcus sp. (assembly GCA_963555095.1). GTDB lineage: Bacteria > Bacillota > Bacilli > Lactobacillales > Streptococcaceae > Streptococcus. The sequence goes on from CAUVUZ010000001.1 coordinate 8,402, forward strand.
ATAGGAAAGAGTTGGGCAACCAGCTCTTTTTTGAAAACAAATCTTCGTTTTGAAAATAATCAAAAAAATGGTATAATGGTAGGAAAAGATTCGGCTGAAAGTTTTAGAACTTTTAGAATAAGAGGGTAAACTTACCCTATAATCAAGATGAATTAAGTTTCGGAGGGAAAATGAGTAATATTAGTTTAACAACACTAGGTGGTGTACGAGAAAATGGGAAAAATATGTACATCGCTGAAATAGGCGATTCGATTTTTGTTTTGGATGCAGGGCTTAAATACCCTGAAAATGAACAACTAGGGGTTGATGTCGTCATTCCAAATATGGAATACCTTTTTGAAAATAGCGACCGTATCGCAGGGGTCTTCTTGACCCACGGGCATGCGGATGCCATTGGTGCCCTGCCTTATCTCTTGGCAGAGGCTAAGGTGCCTGTGTTTGGCTCTGAGTTGACCATTGAGTTGGCAAAACTCTTTGTCAAAGGAAATGATACGGTTAAGAAATTCAATGACTTCCATGTGATTGATGAGGATACGGAGATTGACTTTGGAGGAACTGTTGTTTCCTTCTTCCGTACAACTCACTCTATCCCAGAAAGTTTGGGAGTTGTCTTGAAGACGGCTGAAGGTAGTATCGTTTATACAGGTGACTTCAAATTTGACCAGACAGCTAGTGAATCTTATGCGACAGACTTTGCTCGTTTGGCGGAGATTGGTCGTGAGGGTGTCTTGGCGCTCCTCAGTGACTCGGCGAATGCGGACAGCAATATCCAGGTAGCGAGCGAGAGTGAAGTTGGAGAGGAAATTACCCAGACCATTGTGGACTGGGAAGGTCGTATCATCGTTGCAGCTGTTGCCAGCAACCTCTCTCGTATCCAGCAGGTCTTTGATGCGGCTGCGGACACAGGTCGTCGAGTTGTTTTGACCGGATTTGATGTTGAAAATATTGTCCGAACAGCGATTCGTCTCAAAAAATTGTCTCTAGCTAACGAAAGTCTCTTAATCAAACCCAAAGAAATGTCTCGTTTTGAAGATCATGAGTTGATTATCCTTGAGACTGGTCGTATGGGGGAGCCTATCAATGGACTTCGTAAGATGTCTATCGGACGCCACCGTTATGTGGAAATCAAAGATGGGGACTTGGTTTATATCGTAACCACTCCATCTATCGCCAAAGAAGCCGTCATGGCGCGTGTTGAAAACATGATCTACCAAGCTGGTGGTGTGGTGAAACTCATTACCCAAAGCTTGCGAGTATCCGGACACGGGAATGCGCGTGATTTGCAGTTGATGATCAATCTTTTGCAACCAAACTACCTCTTCCCTATTCAAGGGGAATACCGTGAGTTGGATGCGCATGCCAAGGCTGCCATGGCAGTTGGAATGTTGCCAGAGCGCATTTTCATCCCTAAAAAGGGAACGATCATGTCCTATGAACATGGAGACTTCGTCCCAGCTGGAGCAGTTTCTGCAGGCGATGTCATGATTGATGGAAATGCCATCGGGGATGTTGGAAATGTTGTCCTTCGTGACCGCAAGGTCTTGTCAGAGGACGGGATTTTCATCGTTGCGATTACCGTAAATAGACGTGAGAAAAAAATCATCGCCAAGGCCCGTGTTCACACGCGTGGATTTGTTTACCTCAAGAAGAGCCGCGACATTCTCCGTGAAAGTTCAGATTTGATTAACAAAACGGTAGAAGAGTATCTTCAAGGTGATGACTTTGATTGGGCAGATCTCAAAGGCAAGGTTCGTGACAATCTGACCAAGTACCTCTTTGATCAAACCAAGCGCCGTCCAGCAATCTTGCCAGTCGTGATGGAAGCAAAATAATAAGCAGAATACCTACAGAAAAAGTCGAAATTCGGCTTTTTCTTATAGAATAGTAAAAGGAGACAACCATGGCAGTTATGAATATTGAGTATTACTCAGAAGTTTTGGATATGGAGTGGGGTGTTACCGTACTCTATCCGGATGCCAGTCGGGTGACTGAACCAGATTGTACAGATATTCCTGTCCTTTATCTTTTGCACGGAATGTCAGGAAACCAAAATAGCTGGCTCAAACGTACCAATGTCGAACGCTTGTTGCGCGGGACCAATCTCATTGTTATCATGCCCAATACAAATAATGGCTGGTACACAGATACTCAGTATGGCTATAACTACTATACAGCTCTAGCAGAAGAACTCCCCCAAGTCATGAAACGCTTTTTCCCAAATATGACCAGCAAGCGAGAAAAGACCTTTATAGCAGGTCTGTCCATGGGTGGCTATGGTTCCTTCAAACTCGCTCTAGCAACAAATCGTTTTTCTCATGCAGCTAGTTTTTCTGGTGCGCTTAGTTTTCAGGAATTCTCTCCTGAAAGCCAGGATCTGGGATCACTTGCCTACTGGCGAGGAGTGTTTGGAGAAATCAAAGACTGGACAGCTAGTCCTCATTCGCTTGAAAGTATGGTAGCAAAATCCGATAAAAAGACCAAACTATGGGCTTGGTGTGGGGAACAAGACTATCTCTACTCTGCCAATAATCTCGCAGTGAAAAACCTCAAAAATCTTGGTTTTGAGGTGACCTATAGTCACAGTCCAGGTAAGCACGAGTGGTACTACTGGGAAAAACAATTGGAACGTTTTTTAGCTACCTTACCAATTGACTTTGTCTTGGAAGAACGTTTATCTTAGTTTTAGGTTTCTTTCAGCTTTCTTCAGTAAAATAGAGAATCTATCTTGATCAAGGAGAATGTGATTTCAAGATAGGTTCTTATTTTTATGAAAGGTGGGGGGTATGTTCTGGATTATTCGATTATTGTTCCGATTTCTGTTGGGAATTTGGCGTTTCTTCTGGCGTCTGGTTTGGACTGTGGTTATTCTACTTCTCATTGCCTTTGGAGTGCTTTGGTATCTGTCTGGTGATTTTCATTCTGCGGTCAATCAGGTTGAAAAAATGAGCCAGATTGGTCAAGATGGCTGGAATCAATGGCAGGAGACGGGAACGCTGGAAGTCTTATCTCAGACAGACAGTCACCAACATGCAGAAGGCAAGTGGGCTCAGACCTCAGCTCGCATCTATATTGAGCCTCAAATGGATGAGACCTTCCAAGGTGCCTATGCAGAAGCTATAAAAAACTGGAATCAAACGGGAGCCTTTACCTTTGAGGTGGTTGCGGATCCTAGCCAGGCAGATATTGTGGCAAGTGAGATGAATGATGGCTCGACCGCTGTAGCTGGTCAAGCCGAGAGTCAAACCAATTTGTTAACCAAACAATTTATATCTGTAACGGTTCGCCTGAATCACTATTATCTATCCAATCCAAACTATGGTTATTCTTATGACCGGATCGTGCACACGGCGGAGCACGAGCTGGGGCATGCCATCGGATTGGATCATACCAACGAGATTTCTGTCATGCAGCCAGCAGGCTCCTACTATGGAATTCAGCCTCGGGATGTGACAGCTGTTCAAGAACTCTATACCAGTAGCGACTAGATGAAGTCAGTGCAATCCGAAATGAAATCAAAGCTCCTCCATCAAGCGGTGGGTGGGGCTTTTTGTTCGTCCTGTTACGGCCTTTTTGCTATAATGGAACTATGAATAACTTAATCAAATCAAAACTGGAGCTCTTGCCGACTAGCCCTGGTTGTTACATTCACAAGGATAAAAATGGCACCATTATCTATGTAGGAAAGGCTAAAAATCTGCGCAATCGCGTGCGGTCCTATTTCCGTGGAAGTCATGATACCAAGACTGAGGCTCTGGTGTCTGAAATTGTGGATTTTGAATTTATCGTCACTGAGTCCAATATTGAGGCACTTCTCCTAGAAATCAACCTCATCAAGGAAAATAAGCCCAAGTACAATATCATGCTCAAGGATGACAAGTCTTATCCCTTCATCAAAATCACCAATGAGCGCTATCCTCGTTTAATTATCACCCGTCAGGTCAAAAAGGACGGTGGTCTCTACTTTGGTCCCTATCCAGATGTAGGGGCAGCCAATGAAATCAAGCGACTATTGGACCGGATTTTTCCTTTTCGGAAATGTACCAACCCACCCTCTAAAGTCTGTTTTTATTACCATATTGGCCAATGTATGGCTCACACCATCTGTAAAAAAGATGAGGCTTATTTCCATTCCATGGCTCAGGAGGTTTCTGATTTCCTAAAAGGACAGGATGACAAAATCATCGATGACCTCAAGGGCAAGATGGCAAAGGCAGCTCAAAGTATGGAGTTTGAACGTGCAGCGGAATACCGTGACCTGATTCAGGCCATTGGAACGCTTCGGACCAAGCAACGGGTCATGGCGAAAGATTTGCAAAATCGGGATGTCTTTGGTTACTATGTGGATAAGGGCTGGATGTGTGTTCAGGTTTTCTTTGTTCGTCAAGGCAAGCTCATTGAGCGGGATGTCAATCTCTTCCCCTACTACAATGATCCGGATGAGGACTTCTTGACCTATGTGGGACAATTCTATCAAGAAAAATCTCACCTGGTTCCCAATGAGGTGCTGATTCCGCAGGATATCGATGAAGAAGCCGTTAAGGCTTTGGTGGATACCAAGATTTTCAAGCCCCAGCGTGGAGAGAAAAAGCAACTGGTCAATCTAGCCATAAAAAATGCCCGTGTTAGTCTGGAGCAGAAGTTCAATCTGCTAGAAAAATCTGTCGAAAAGACCCAAGGGGCTATTGAAAATCTAGGACGCTTGCTCCAAATCCCGACCCCAGTTCGTATCGAGTCCTTTGATAATTCGAATATCATGGGAACCAGTCCTGTTTCAGCTATGGTGGTCTTTGTCAATGGTAAACCGAGTAAAAAAGACTACCGTAAGTACAAGATAAAAACGGTTGTTGGACCAGACGATTATGCCAGTATGCGAGAGGTTATTCGCAGACGTTATAGCCGAGTTCAGCGTGATGGTTTAACCCCGCCAGATTTGATTGTCATCGATGGGGGACAAGGTCAAGTCAATATCGCAAAGCAAGTCATCCAAGAAGAGCTAGGTTTGGACATTCCTATTGCTGGGCTTCAAAAAAATGATAAGCACCAAACCCATGAATTGCTCTTTGGAGATCCGCTGGAAGTGGTGGAGTTGTCTCGCAATTCTCAGGAATTTTTCCTCCTCCAACGCATCCAAGATGAGGTGCACCGCTTTGCTATCACCTTCCACCGCCAACTGCGCTCAAAAAATTCCTTTTCATCTCAATTGGATGGGATTGACGGTCTGGGACCTAAACGCAAACAGAATCTCATGAAGCATTTTAAATCTCTCACTAAAATCAAGGAAGCCAGTGTGGATGAAATTGTCGAAGTTGGTGTGCCAAGGGCAGTCGCAGAAGCTGTTCAGAGAAAGTTGAACCCTCAGGAAGAAGTGGAGTTGGCTCAAGTGGCGGAAGATAGTGTAGATTACCAAACAGAAGGAGAGTATCATGAACCATAAAATCGCGATTTTATCAGATATTCATGGTAATGCAACGGCACTAGAAGCAGTGATTACAGAATCTTTGGCAGATTTAGATAGTTAATATATAAACAAAAGGCCGTAAAAACGGTCTTTTGTGGTATAATGGGAAAGAAGTGAACCAGAATGGAGTGTCAATTATGATACCTTTAGAAAAATCAAATCCGTCTGAAGTTTAAAAAATTTGCTTGGAATTATATAAAAAAATGAGTTTTCAAGGTTATCCTGAATTTAAAAATGATTTAAATAGTTGGGTAGCCAGTAATGTATCAGAGCTAGCAAGTGAAAGGGATGCTTTTCTAAAGATAATGATAGGTGAGTATTCATTTTTAGAGAATCTTAAAGAATTGTTGGATAATTTCGTAGATGAAGAACCTAGATTAGCAGAGTATCTAAAAAAATCTTATGGAAAGATAGATTCGAGATTAAGGAAGAAATTAATTGATTTAAAGAACGTTTCGGTATGCCCGTATTGTAATCGTAATTATATAAACTCAACATATAAAATACTTCATTGTAATAATTGTAATCAAGACTTATTTGTAATTGATGAGGTTGAAAAAGAATGTCCGGGTTGCAAGCAAGAAATTAGTGGTCAGACTAAAGTAGTAAACACTGCTCAACTAGACCACTTTTTTCCAAAAGACAGCTATCCACTATTTGCGGTTTCATTTTATAATTTAATTCCTAGTTGTTATAGTTGTAATCATGTGAAATCAAATAAGGATTTAGAATATAGTCCCTATGATACTAGTTTTCCATTCGATGATGTAAAGTTTACATACATTCCAAAGTCTGTCGATGAGATTAAAATCAAAATTGTTTCTTGTGATATTAACTTTGAAAATGGAATTCGTGATTTGGGTATAGAGGAGCTATATCAAAGCCACATTGATGTGGTCAATGAATTGATTTGGAAAAAAGAAGTATATACAGATAGTTATAGAGAGGGTTTGTCAGAAATCTTAAATCAAACAAACCTTGAATTGAGCAAGGCTGAGGTGAATCGCTTTATAACAGGTCACTACACAGACAAAGAAAATTATGGGAAAAGACCACTTTCAAAAATGGTTACAGATATTAGCAAAGAAATTGGACTAGTAGGAGAAGAAGAATGAAATTAATTGCTTTGGTGATTAAACAGTATGATGAGCTTTTTAAGAATCAGATTTTTAATTTTTCAGATGAATATAAAGTAAATTTTGATTTTGAAACGAATGAATTAAAAATTGATAAAAATCCAGATTATATTGAAAATTTTTATGGAAGATCAGTTAATAATATTAGTTTAATATCAGGGATAAATGGTAGAGGGAAGTCTAGTATATTAAATATGCTTGTACATTATGATGTATTTCAAAATAAGGAAGCTTTTATTGAAGATAAAATATATTGTTTAGTTTTAAAAAGTGAAACAGAATTATATTTTGAGTACGTTTATAATTTCTTTGATAGTAGTAAATATAGTCTTTATTTTGATGGTGAGCTGATGACTGGATTTTCTACTTTTATGGAGGGAAAAAACAAAGGGAGTATTAAGAGTTTTATATATAATTTAGAAAGTAGAGATAGTAGAAAAAATCCAAACATTTCAAGTATTATACTTGGCTTCTTACAAAGTCGTTTTAAAGAAAAACTTAAGAGGTACAGTGTATATAATAAAAATAAAAATCATCAAACTATTATTAACAGACATTTCACAGAAGCATATCCTAGCGATATTTTTGGAACTTATCAAAATTTGTATAAGGATGGACTAATTAAATCGGACCTGAAATTAAAATTGGAAATACAACTTGAAAACATAGAAGAGATATTTCCTTATATGAAATATGAGGAATATAAAAATAAGACAAAAGCCGAACGGTTTGGAGAGTTTGCCGAATTTAAAGAAGACTTTCTTGAGGGACTAGATTTAATAGAAGATGAATCAGTACGTGAAGTTTGGAGAACTATATATGACTTAAAAAAAGAGCAAAAACTAACAACTGAGTTGGATATTAACAGACAACAAAATTTTTTAATAGCCAATATAGTTTATAGATATCAAGAGGAGTTACCTAGATTATTTTTAGAATTTAATAAAAGTTTTAACAAATATTTAGATGATAAAAATCTAAGTCTTAAAAGAAAAAAAAGATTATTTTCTGAGATTGCAATTACCATGTCTACTGGAGAAACTAATCTTTTACTTTTAATTAGTGAGATTAAAAGAGTTTTATCTAATAATATTTCCCGTGATCACTACATAATTTTAATTGATGAAATAGAGACAGGTATGCACCTCGAATGGTCTAGAAGCTTAATAAACTTTTTAGTCAACTATATAAATGAAATCAACAAAATAGGGAGAATGAGCTTCCAACTCATCTTCACAACCCACTCTCCCTATATGTTATCTGATATTAAACCAGGAAATGTGATTATGCTTGAAAAGAATCAAGAAACTGTATATTCAGAAGGTAAAGTTCTTCAAAACACTTTCGCTAAGAATATACAAGAAATCATGAAGGAAAATTTGATTGATAATATTTATGGTGATTTTGCCTTAGCGAAGATTAACTCTATGATTGAAAGACTTAATGGGGAAGAGGAGCAGGAAGGAAATGAAGAAGAACTATTAAAAGAAATTCATTTAATCAGCGAGCCTATTCTTCGTAATAAATTATTAGAGATGTATGATAAGAAATACAATACCTCAGAATTTAGTATTGAAAAACAACTACAGAAGTTGAATCTGAATGAGGAACAACGCCAGCAGGTCAGAGCAATGATTGAAGAAAATATAAGTAGTGCCAATGCGGATAAATAGTATTTGTACATAAATTGTTTTAAATAGCAAAACCAAAGAATAGGAAGTGTTAAGATGAATCATAAAATCGCAATTCTCTCTGATATACATGGGAATACCACGGCCTTGCAGGCAGTTCTGTCATATGCTAAAAGACAGGAAGCGACAGAGTATTGGCTTTTGGGAGATATTTTTCTTCCCGGTCCAGGCGCAAATGACTTGGTCGCCCTGCTAAAGGACCTTCCTATCACAGCGACTGTCCGCGGAAACTGGGATGATTGTGTCCTAGAGGCCTTAGATGGACAATATGGCTTAGAAGACCCACAAGAAGTCCAGCTCTTGCGTATGACGCAGTATTTGATGGAGCGAATGGATCCTGCAACGATTGTCTGGCTACGAAGCTTACCTTTGCTGGAAAAGAAAGAAGTTGAGGGACTGCGTTTTTCTCTCTCTCATAATTTACCTGACAAAAATTATGGTGGTGACTTGTCTGTTGGGAATAACACAGATAAATTTGACCAACTCCTAGATGAGGAAACGGACGTGGCAGTTTATGGTCATGTCCACAAGCAGTTGCTTCGCTATGGCAGCCAAGGGCAACAAATCATCAATCCAGGTTCGATTGGCATGCCCTATTTTGATTGGGAGGTGTTAAAAAATCACCGTGCCCAGTATGCCGTGATAGAAGTGGAAGATGGGGAATTGGTAAATATCCTGTTTCGTAAAGTCGCTTATGACTATGAAGCGGAGTTAGAATTGGCCAAGTCTAAGGACCTTCCTTTTATCGAAATGTATGAAGAACTACGTCGAGATGACAACTATCAGGGGCACAATCTAGAACTCTTAGCTAGTTTAATTGAAAAGCATGGGTATATAGAGGATGTAAAGACCTATTTTGATTTCTTGCAAAGTGAAAAATAAAGCGGGTAGCCCTTAATTTGAAGTGAGGTTTGTAGTCGAATCGCTTAGAAAAGAGTCAGACAATAAGGAAGAAAAGATGGCTTAGCTAAAATTTGACATTGAAATTATTTTGTTATACAATGAACTTAATTCTTAATAAAAAGGAGAACATTATGAAGAAAATTATTACAGCCAGTATGGCTCTTTTATCTGTTGTTATTTTAGCAGCATGTTCAGGGAAAACAACGTCTGACTCTTCGACTAAGACTTCAAGCTCTGTAGAGAAAACTTCTTCAGAGGCTTCATCAACAACGTCTAGTTCAAAGACAGAAAATAATGAGGTTGTTTTGATCACCGATGAAGAAATTGACAATGCTAAAACTGTTGGAGATGTGAAGAAAGTCTTTGGTAAACTAGTCGACAATTATAAAAAGCATGCAGTTGAAATTGGGGAAAAAATTCCAGAGAGTGGAAAAGAAGCATATAACGCCCAAGTTGAACCAGCGCTTAAGTCTATGGAGACTGTAAGAGAGTCATTTAACGAAAGTCTTTCAAGTATTGGTTCTGATGATACAGTAGTGCCAGAACAAACTCGTACTCTATTTGTTCAACAGTTGAAAACTGGACGTGACACAATGAAGAAAGCGCTGGAAGCGGCTTATAAAGCAATTGCTCCATACACATCTGGTCAATAATATAAGAAAGTAGGTGTTCGATCACCTGCTTTTTGATTGCTTCAAATCTAAAGCGATACCTACTTAAAGAGCTACAAATAAATAGCAGAGAGTTTGAAAGAAGTACTAACTCTATGAAAAATCTCTGCAAGCTCTTTCAAAATATGGTAGAATGGATGCAGTAGAATTAGAAAAGGAAATCGATTATGAAATTTCTTGAATTAAATAAAAAACGTCATGCGACCAAGCATTTCACTGATAAACCGGTGGATCCCAAAGATGTGCGTACGGCTATCGAAATCGCAACCTTGGCCCCAAGTGCCCACAACAGCCAACCTTGGAAATTTGTGGTAGTTCGTGAGAAAAATGCTGAATTGGCAAAATTGGCTTATGGTTCGAACTTTGAGCAGGTGTCATCAGCACCTGTAACCATTGCCTTGTTTACCGATACGGACCTTGCCAAACGTGCCCGCAAGATTGCCCGAGTTGGTGGTGCAAAGAATTTCTCGGAAGAGCAACTTCAATACTTTATGAAGAATTTGCCTGCCGAGTTTGCACGTTACAGTGAGCAACAGGTCAGCGACTACCTAGCCCTCAATGCAGGTTTGGTTGCTATGAACTTGGTTCTCGCTCTGACAGACCAAGGAATCGGTTCTAATATTATTCTTGGATTTGACAAATCAAAAGCCAACGAAGTTTTGGACATCGAAGACCGTTTCCGCCCAGAACTCTTGATTACGGTAGGTTACACAGACGAAAAATTGGAACCAAGCTACCGCTTGCCAGTAGATGAAATCATCGAGAAAAGATAGAAGGAAGAAAAAATGACAGCAATTGATTTTACAGCAGAAGTAGAAAAACGCAAAGAAGACCTCTTGGCTGACTTGTTTAGCCTTTTGGAAATCAACTCAGAACGTGATGACAGCAAAGCCGATGCTGAGCATCCATTTGGACCTGGTCCAGTAAAAGCCTTGGAAAAATTCCTTGAAATCGCAGACCGTGACGGCTATCCAACTAAAAATGTTGATAACTACGCAGGACATTTTGAGTTTGGTGAAGGTGAAGAAGTTCTCGGAATCTTTGCTCACATGGACGTGGTGCCAGCTGGTAGCGGTTGGGACACGGACCCTTATACACCAACTATCAAAGACGGTCGCCTTTATGCGCGTGGAGCTTCAGATGACAAGGGGCCTACAACAGCTTGTTATTATGGTTTGAAAATCATCAAAGAATTGGGCCTTCCAACTTCTAAGAAAGTTCGTTTCATTGTCGGAACAGACGAAGAATCAGGTTGGGCAGACATGGACTACTACTTTGAGCACGTAGGACTTGCAAAACCAGACTTTGGCTTCTCACCTGACGCTGAATTCCCTATCATCAATGGTGAAAAAGGAAACATCACTGAATACCTCCACTTTGCAGGTGAAAATACAGGTGCAGCCCGTCTTCACAGCTTCACAGGTGGTTTGCGTGAAAATATGGTACCTGAATCAGCGACAGCAGTAGTTTCAGGTGATTTGACTGACTTGCAAGCTAAACTAGATGCCTTTGTTGCAGAGCACAAACTTAGAGGAGAACTCCAAGAAGAAAACGGTCAGTATAAGGTGACTGTGATTGGTAAATCTGCCCATGGTGCTATGCCTGCCTCAGGTGTCAATGGAGCAACCTACCTTGCTCTCTTCCTCAGCCAGTTTGACTTTGCAGGACCTGCAAAAGACTACCTCGACATCGCTGGTAAGATTCTCTTGAATGACCATGAGGGTAAAAATCTCAAGGTGGCTCATGTGGATGAAAAGATGGGTGCCCTTTCTATGAATGCAGGTGTTTTCCGCTTCGATGAAACAAGCGCTGACAATACGATTGCCCTCAACTTCCGTTATCCAAAAGGAACAAGTCCAGAGCAGATCAAGTCAATCCTTGAGACCTTGCCAGTTGCTTCTGTTAGCCTTTCTGAACACGGACACACGCCTCACTATGTACCGATGGAAGATCCACTTGTGCAAACCTTGTTGAATGTCTATGAAAAACAAACTGGACTTCAAGGTCATGAACAAGTCATCGGTGGTGGTACCTTCGGTCGCTTGCTAGAACGTGGGGTTGCCTACGGTGCTATGTTCCCAGACTCAATTGACACCATGCACCAAGCCAACGAATTTATCGCCTTGGACGATCTCTTCCGAGCAGCAGCAATCTATGCTGAAGCTATTTATGAATTGATCAAATAAAACGATAGAAGTCTGAGATTTTATGCTTGGACTTCTTTTTGGAGGGAAAACAGATGTCTCAAATCGAAAGAATCAAGCAAGCCATTATGGCGGATCCGCAGAATGCCAGCTATACAGAACGTGGAATCGAACCTCTCTTTGCGGCGCCAAAAACTGCTCGTATCAATATTGTCGGTCAAGCTCCGGGGTTTAAAACGCAAGAAGCTGGGATTTATTGGAAGGATAAGAGTGGTGATCGTCTGCGTAAGTGGCTAGGTGTGGATGAAGATACCTTTTACAATTCGGGCTTGTTTGCAGTTATTCCCATGGACTTTTATTTCCCAGGACATGGAAAATCGGGCGACCTTCCCCCCCGTAGAGGCTTTGCCGAAAAATGGCACCCACAACTCCTCAAGGAATGTCCAAATATTGAATTGACCCTTTTGATTGGACAATATGCTCAGGCCTATTATCTTCATGAGAAGGTTAGTGGCAAGGTAACAGAGCGAGTAAAACATTACAAAGATTATTTGCCAACCTATTTTCCACTAGTGCACCCGTCACCACGAAATCAAATCTGGATGGCCAAAAATCCTTGGTTTGAGTCAGAAGTGGTGCCAGAATTGCAAGCATTGGTACAAAAGATTATTCATCAATAAAGGAGAAAAACTATGGATGCTTATCAACAAGTGGCTAATAAGTTGCAAGAGTTGGGGATCGCCTATGATGTGGTGGAGCATCCACCTGCATTTACGACAGAGCAGGCGGATAGCTATATTGAAGGCCTAGAAGGAGTTCGAACCAAGTCCATGTTTTTGACCAACAAAAAGAAAACCCAATACTATCTGCTCGTCATGGATGACCATAAATCATTGGATATGGATGACTTTAAAGAACAAGTGGGAGCCAATCGGATTCGCATGGCCCCATTGGACTCCTTGGCTGAGAAAATGAACCTACCAGCAGGAACAGTATCACCTTTTGGTTTGTTAAATAATGATGAAAAAGACATTCTAGTTTATTTTGATAAGGACATTGTATCGGAGGATATCATGACTTTCCATCCCAATACTAATGAAAAGACCATCTTTATTAAAACCCAAGACTTGTTCCGATTTTTAGAGTCGATTGGATTTACCTATGAGTTTTTAACTTTGCCTTAAAGGCATCAAAAAGGAGAAATCATGAAATAAATTGTTTTTGACAAATTTTACCAACTTTACCAGAAAGAGCCACTTTCTGTATTGGATGTGAGGGAAGTAGATGAATTTGAAGCTCTTCATTTAGAAGGTGCTCAGAATTTCCCTCTCAGTCAACTAGCGGATACTTATGATCAGTTGGACAAGGACCATTTGCATTATGTCATCTGTAAGTCGGGCATTCGTTCAGCTCGTGCTTGCCAATTCTTAGAGGAACATGGATACAAGACCATTAATGTCCAAGGCGGAATGACGGCCTTTGAAAATCTTTAAACCTATATGGCGATAGATCCTAATCTTCCCTTGCTCGGTTCCAACTGAGTGAGGGATTTTGTTTTTAGATAATTCTTATTTTTAAAAATATTGAAAACATTCAATGATTAATTTTGGATACTTTTTTCAGAGTCTTAATCATGGTATACTAGGTCAGTATTTTAGAAATATGAAGGAGATTATTATGGCTAAAAAAGGTGCCCTAACAGGCTTGCTCCTGTTTGGAATATTTTTTGGTGCGGGGAACTTGATCTTTCCGCCTTCTCTAGGTGCCCTATCTGGAGAACAGTTTCTTCCTGCTATCGCAGGTTTTGTCTTTTCAGGTGTCGGTATTGCCGTCTTGACACTTATTATTGGAACGCTAAACCCGAAAGGATACATTCACGAGATTTCTAAGAAAATCTCACCTTGGTTTGCGACGCTTTATCTTGTAGTCCTCTATCTATCAATTGGCCCCTTCTTTGCCATTCCGCGTACAGCAACAACAGCTTACGAAGTTGGGATTAGTCCCCTCTTGTCTGAAGCAAATAAAGGCCTAGGATTGATTATCTTTACTGTGTTGTATTTTGCAGCAGCCTATCTGATTTCACTCAATCCATCAAAGATTTTGGATCGAATTGGACGTGTTTTAACGCCAGTCTTTGCCTTATTGATCGTTATCTTGGTTGTACTAGGTGCCTTCAAATATGGTGGAACAAGCCCTCAAGCGGCTTCAGCTGCTTATCAAGCTTCTGCCTTTGGTACAGGATTCCTAGAAGGTTATAACACCTTAGATGCCCTTGCCTCAGTGGCCTTCAGCGTAATCGCTGTTCAAACCTTGAAACAACTTGGATTCTCCAGTAAGAAAGAATACATTTCAACTATTTGGGTGGTTGGTATCGTTGTAGCTCTTGCCTTTAGCGCTCTTTACATTGGTTTAGGTTTCCTTGGAAATCATTTCCCAGTACCAGCAGAAGCCATGAAGGGTGGAACACCAGGTGTTTACATCTTGTCGCAAGCAACTCAGGAAATCTTTGGTTCAACAGCTCAACTTTTCCTTGCTGTTATGGTAACTGTAACTTGCTTCACAACGACAGTTGGATTGATTGTGTCGACAGCAGAGTTCTTTAACGGACGTTTCCCACAAATCAGCTACAAGGTCTATGCCACTGCCTTTACCTTGATTGGATTTGCTATTGCCAACCTTGGTCTTGATGCAATCATCAAGTACTCAGTGCCAGTACTGGTAATCTTGTACCCAATCACCATCGCCATTGTGATGATCGTGATTGTTAATAAGTTTGTTGCCCTATCAAAACCGGGTATGCAGTTGACAATAGGAGTAGTTACAGCAATCGCTCTTGCAAGTGTTCTTGGAAGTTCCTTTAAGATTGAGTTTCTAGCAAATCTCGTCAATGCTCTTCCGTTTGCAGCTGCCTCTCTACCATGGTTAGTGCCAGCTATTATCGGAATCTTGCTTTCCTTGGTTCTACCAAACAAACAAGAGAGTGATGCTTTTGAGATGGAATAAAAAAATCCTTGGCTTGGGCCAAGGATTTTTGCCTATATTCACTTTGGAGGATTAGTTAGTTTCTTCAATGAATCCCATTTTCTCTAGTGCTTTTTTAGAGTTTGAAAAACTGACACGATTGCCGATACCTGAATATTCTTCAGGGAGTGCTCTTCTAAGTTCGCCAATGCTTGCAACTGAGAAATCAACTTCAAGATCTTGAACAACTTTTCCGTCCTTGATTTCAAGGGTATGTTTAACGCCTTTGAGTCCATTGTAACCTTTGTACTTTTCTTCGATAAAACTCTTGACATCTTCTGGAGTTGCGTTAAGAATCTCAGGATCTGCAACATTGTGAGCGGTTTGCTTGGTAACATTGTCACCTTCTACAGTATAAACCAAGGTAGAAGTGATTCCAGGATTGCTTTTGTTGACAAAAGTATGTGTCTTGGCTGTTTCTTTCTTCTCAGATGATTGTTCAGTGCTTTTCTTGGTTTCGCTTGACTGAGCAGTTTTATCTTCCTTGGCACTGTTACTAGTAGGTGTTGATGCTTGTTTAGAGCATCCCATTAGGATGAGCAAAGCAGCCGCAAAGGCAAGTGAGGTTTTGAAGTAAGATTTCATATCCTTTACTTTTCTTTCATAATCAAAGTATTTGTATTATAACATGGAACCATAGTGAAATCAACTAGAAGGATGAGACTCTTTTCAGAAGGGTTCCAGCTAGAAAAGTGATATAATGGTAGGAAGAGGTGAAGAAATGAATCAAACTGTAAACTATATCAAAGAATTAACCGCTATTGCATCTCCGACGGGTTTTACTCGTGAGATTTCAGACTATCTAGTCCATACTTTAGAGAAACTTGGCTACCAGCCAGTTCGTACAGCCAAGGGCGGTGTCAATGTGACCATTAAAGGTCAAAATGATGACCAACAGCGCTATGTGACTGCCCATGTGGATACGCTGGGTGCTATTGTCCGTGCTGTCAAACCAGATGGTCGTCTCAAATTGGACCGTATCGGTGGTTTTCCTTGGAACATGATTGAAGGTGAGAACTGTACGGTTCATGTGGCTAGCACAGGTAAAAAGGTATCTGGAACCATCCTCATCCACCAGACTTCTTGCCATGTCTACAAAGATGCTGGAACTGCTGAACGCACTCAGGACAATATGGAAGTGCGTTTAGATGAAAAAGTGACCAATGAAAAAGAAACGCGTGCCTTGGGTATTGAGGTCGGTGACTTTATTAGTTTCGATCCGCGAACAGTTGTGACGGAAACTGGTTTTATCAAGTCTCGCCACTTGGATGATAAGGTCAGCGCAGCAATTTTGCTCAATCTCCTTCGAGTTTATAAAGAAGAGAAGATTGACTTGCCAGTAACAACCCATTTTGCTTTTTCAGTCTTTGAAGAAGTGGGACACGGTGCTAACTCCAATATTCCTGGTCAGGTAGTAGAATATCTAGCTGTGGACATGGGTGCAATGGGAGATGACCAACAGACAGATGAGTACACAGTATCTATCTGTGTCAAGGATGCTTCAGGTCCTTATCACTATGACTTCCGTCAACACTTAGTAGCTTTGGCGAAAGAGCAAGATATTCCATTTAAGCTCGACATTTATCCATTTTACGGTTCGGATGCTTCAGCAGCTATGTCAGCAGGAGCAGAGGTTAAGCATGCCCTCCTGGGAGCTGGTATTGAATCCAGTCACTCTTACGAACGAACACACATTGATTCGGTCATGGCGACTGAGCGTATGGTAGACGCCTATCTCAAGAGTGACTTGGTAGACTAATATGTGCTTGATTTGTCAAAGAATTGAATGGATCAAGGCAGGGGAAAATCCCTACTTTGTAAAAGAACTAGAAACAGGCTATGTTGTTATTGGAGACCACCAATACTTTAAGGGCTATACCTTGTTTTTAGCAAAAGAGCATGTCACAGAACTTCACCATATGGAGACTTCTGAAAAACTGCGTTTTTTAGAGGAAATGAGTTTGGTCCAAGAAGCAGTCGCCAAAGTGTTTAAAGCTGAAAAGATGAACATCGAACTTCTAGGAAATGGAGATGCCCACGCTCATTGGCATCTGTTTCCGCGAAGAGCAGGTGATATGAAAGGTTACGGACTTAATGGCCGTGGCCCAGTCTGGTGGGTGCCCTGGGAAGAAATGGCAGCAGAAGATTGCCAAGTACAATCACCAGAGCTGAAAGAGATGATTAAAACCTTATCTCATGAATTGGAGAAATGCTTGGCCTAAGAGAGGAAGAAAGAAATGAAAAAAAGATATGTCATTTTATCTGGTTTATTAGCGTTGACCCTTGCAGCTTGTTCGCAAGAAAAACCGAAAGTTGAAGAAAATACTTCAAAAATAGAACAAAGTACCAAGGAAGAAGGAACTGTGGGTAGCAAATCCCAAACTTCTAGCCAGAAGAAGGCAGAAGTTAGCAATAAAGGAAGTTATTATAGTATCCAAGGAAAATACGATGAGATCGTCATAGCTAATAAACGCTATCCTTTGTCAAAAGACTACAATCCAGGAGAAAATCCAACAGCCAAGGCAGAGTTGCTCAAACTAATCGCAGCCATGCAGGCTGAGGGCTATCCAATCAGTGATCACTACAGTGGTTTTAGAAGTTATGAAACTCAGGCTAAGCTCTACCAAGACTATGTCAATCAAGACGGGAAGGAAGCAGCAGATCGCTACTCATCCCGCCCAGGTTACAGTGAACACCAGACGGGTCTTGCTTTTGACCTTATTGGTACAGATGGTGATTTAGTTACTGAAGAAAAAGCAGCCCAGTGGCTCTTGGACCATGCGGCTGACTATGGCTTTGTTGTTCGCTATCTCAAAGGCAAGGAAAAAGAGACAGGTTACATGACAGAAGAATGGCATCTCCGCTACGTTGGAAAAGAAGCCAAAGAAATTGCTGCAAGTGGTCTCAGTTTGGAAGAGTATTATGGCTTTGAAGGCGGAGATTACGTCGATTAAAAATGAAAGTTTTCTCTTGCATTTTTAGATAAATAGT
Organism: uncultured Streptococcus sp.; assembly: GCA_963555095.1. GTDB lineage: Bacteria > Bacillota > Bacilli > Lactobacillales > Streptococcaceae > Streptococcus. The sequence continues at coordinate 26,417 of CAUVUZ010000001.1, forward strand.
GTATAATGGAAAGGTATGTGTAAAGCATACTTGTGGGAGGTAAAAATCTTACATTACCGCCAAAACCACAAAGGAGGATTTAAAAATGGCTAAAAAAGTCGAAAAACTTGTAAAATTGCAAATCCCTGCTGGTAAAGCTACTCCAGCTCCACCAGTTGGTCCTGCGCTTGGTCAAGCCGGTATCAACATCATGGGATTCACTAAAGAGTTCAACGCTCGTACAGCTGATCAAGCTGGTATGATCATTCCAGTTGTTATCTCAGTTTACGAAGATAAATCATTTACTTTCATCACTAAAACACCACCAGCTGCTGTTCTTTTGAAAAAAGCTGCAGGTGTTGAAAAAGGATCAGGTACACCTAACAAAACTAAAGTTGCTACAGTTACTCGTGCACAAGTACAAGAAATTGCAGAAACTAAGATGCCAGATTTGAACGCAGCAAACATTGAGTCTGCAATGCGTATGATCGAAGGTACTGCTCGTTCTATGGGATTCACCGTTGTTGACTAATCAATAACATCCCTATATAACCCGCAAGACTTCATCATTTCGAGAAGTGACGTGGGAGATGAAAATCGATTGAACCACTTACAAGGAGAATAGAAAATGGCTAAAAAAAGCAAACAACTTCGTGCTGCTCTTGAAAAAATCGACAGCACAAAAGCATACAGCGTAGAAGAAGCTGTAGCTCTTGCAAAAGAAACTAACTTTGCAAAATTTGATGCAACTGTAGAAGTTGCTTACAACTTGAACATCGACGTTAAAAAAGCTGACCAACAAATCCGTGGAGCAATGGTATTGCCAAACGGTACTGGTAAAACATCACGCGTTCTTGTTTTCGCACGTGGTGCAAAAGCTGAAGAAGCAAAAGCTGCTGGTGCAGACTTCGTTGGTGAAGATGACCTTGTTGCTAAAATCAACGACGGTTGGTTGGACTTCGACGTAGTTATCGCTACACCTGACATGATGGCTCTTGTTGGACGTCTTGGACGTGTCCTTGGACCACGTAACTTGATGCCAAACCCTAAAACTGGTACTGTAACAATGGATGTTGCTAAAGCAGTTGAAGAGTCTAAAGGTGGTAAAATCACTTACCGTGCAGACCGTGCAGGTATCGTACAAGCTATCATCGGTAAAGTTTCATTTGAAGCTGACAAGTTGGTTGAAAACTTCAAAGCGTTCAACGAAACAATCCAAAAAGCTAAACCAGCTACTGCTAAAGGAACTTACGTAACAAGCTTGACAATCACAACTACTCAAGGTGTTGGTATCAAGGTTGATGTGAACTCACTTTAATCAATAAATTTATAAAAAACGAGTACAAAAGTGCTCGTTTTTTTGATGATATTTTCATTCTAGAAAAATGAGTTCATTTATTTCCTGATGGATCAAGGAAAAGTGCTTTCCTCTTCTTCTTTCACAGAAAATATGGTATAATAGAGAGTAAAAAACTTTGAAAGAAAGAAAAAGATGAATTTAAAAGATTATATCGCGACGATTGAAAATTATCCCAAGGAAGGTATCACCTTCCGTGATATCAGCCCATTGATGGCAGATGGCAATGCTTATAGCTATGCTGTTCGTGAAATCGTTCAGTATGCAACGGACAAGAAGATTGACATGATCGTGGGACCAGAGGCCCGTGGATTTATTGTCGGCTGTCCAGTTGCCTTTGAGTTGGGAATTGGCTTTGCTCCTGTTCGTAAACCAGGGAAATTACCACGTGAAGTGATTTCTGCTGACTATGAAAAAGAGTATGGTATTGATACCTTGACCATGCACGCTGATGCGATCAAACCAGGTCAACGCGTTCTCATTGTAGATGACCTCTTGGCAACAGGTGGAACTGTCAAGGCAACCATTGAAATGATCGAAAGACTTGGTGGAGTTGTAGCAGGTTGTGCTTTCTTGATTGAACTTGATGAACTTAAAGGCCGCGAAAAAATCGGTGATTACGATTACAAGGTACTTATGCATTATTAATGAAAAACAGTCCTTGGGGCTGTTTTCTCTTCATCTGCTATATAAACAAACTATAGCTAGTTAGAGAAAAACTATAATTGAAAACTATATCTTCATACAGTATAATAAAAGGAAGAGAAGTTTGAAAGATTGTGCTTTCAAGCAGATAAAGCCATTCCCGAAATAGATGACTGTTAGGAGGGTATTATGCCGATTCGGATTGAAAAAAAATTACCTGCTGTTGAGATTCTAAGGACAGAAAATATCTTTGTCATGGACGATCAACGGGCTGCTCACCAAGATATTCGACCTCTGAAGATTTTGATTCTAAATCTGATGCCCCAAAAGATTGTGACAGAAACACAACTCTTGCGGCATTTGGCCAATACGCCCCTACAGTTAGATATTGATTTCTTGTATATGGAGACGCATCGTTCAAAAACGACCCGTGCCGAACATATGGAAACCTTCTATAAGACCTTCCCAGAGGTCAAGGATGACTTTTTTGATGGGATGATCATCACAGGAGCACCTGTGGAGCACTTGCCTTTTGAGGAGGTGGACTACTGGGAGGAGTTTAAACAGGTCATCGAATGGTCCAAGACGCATGTTTTTTCTACCCTACATATCTGCTGGGGTGCCCAAGCAGGTCTTTATGCTCGCTATGGAGTTGATAAACACCAGATGGAGCAGAAATTGTCAGGCATTTACCCGCAGGATACCTTGAAAGAGGGCCATCTTCTCTTTCGTGGTTTTGATGATAGCTATGTAGCTCCCCATTCTCGTTATACAGAAATCTATAAGGAAGAGATATTAGGAAAAACCAATCTGGAAATCCTCTCTGAGGGAGAACAAGTCGGCGTTTCTATTTTAGCCAGTCGGGATCTTCGTGAGATTTATAGTTTTGGTCATTTAGAATATGACCGTGATACTCTAGCAAAAGAGTATTTTCGTGATTGTGAGGCAGGACTTAATCCTCACATTCCAGAAAATTACTTCAAAAATGATGATGTGAATGAGAAACCGTGTCTTTGTTGGTCTTCATCAGCTGCCCTCTTTTTCAGTAATTGGGTTAACTATGCTGTTTATCAGGAAACCCCCTTTGACTGGAAAAAGGTAGAGGATGACGCAGCTTCATTTGGATATTTATAAGAGGAATTATGACATATTTTGACGCTTTTAAATCAGGGAACTTGGTTTTGCCAAGTGCCCTGCTCTTGCATTTTAAGGAACTCTTTCCTTCTAGTGATGATTTTCTCGTCTGGCAATTTTTTTATCTGCAAAATACATCTGCTTTGGATGAGCTATCGCCAAGCCAAATTGCAGAAACTATTGGAAAAGGACTTGCAGATGTCAACCAATCCATTTCAAACTTGACTGAAAATGGGCTACTACAATATCGAACGATTGAACTAAATGGGGAAATTGAGCTTATTTTTGATGCTAGTTTGGCCTTTGAACGCTTGGATAACTTGTTGGACAGTCAGACTCCAGCTGCAACTACCCCAAATCCACAAAATCAATTGAAGGATCTGGTTGAGACTTTTCAGCAGGAATTGGGACGCTTGCTAACGCCATTTGAAATCGAGGATCTTTCCAAGACTGTCAAAGAAGATGGAGTTAAGGCGGATTTGATCAAAGAAGCTCTTCGAGAAGCCGTTCTAAATGGCAAACCAAACTGGAAATATATTCAGGCAATCTTACGAAACTGGCGCCATGAAGGTATTCAATCTGTGACTCAGGTAGAGGCCAAACGAGCAGAGCGAGAAGCGAACAATCCTAAACAAGTTCAGGCTTCGGCTGATTTTCTTGATGCCATGAATTTGTGGCAAGAGTAGCCGCTTGAAAAATCTTGTAAATTAGAGTAAGATTTGCAAGCTCCTTATAAATATGATAAAATAATAGAAAATAAAATGAAAAAAGAGGTATGTGAAATGTCACGTAAACCATTTATCGCTGGTAACTGGAAAATGAACAAAAATCCAGAAGAAGCAAAAGCATTCGTTGAAGCCGTTGCCTCAAAACTTCCTTCATCAGACCTTGTTGAAGCAGGTATCGCAGCTCCAGCTCTTGATTTGACAGCTGTTCTTGCTGCTGCTAAAGGTTCAAACCTTAAAGTTGCTGCTCAAAACTGCTACTTTGAAAATGCAGGTGCTTTCACTGGTGAAACAAGCCCACAAGTTTTGAAAGAAATCGGTACTGACTACGTTGTTATCGGTCACTCAGAACGCCGTGACTACTTCCATGAAACTGACGAAGATATCAACAAAAAAGCAAAAGCAATCTTTGCAAACGGTATGCTTCCAATCATCTGTTGTGGTGAGTCACTTGAAACTTACGAAGCTGGTAAAGCTGCTGAATTCGTAGGTGCACAAGTATCTGCTGCATTGGCTGGATTGACAGCTGAACAAGTTGCTGCATCAGTTATCGCTTATGAGCCAATCTGGGCAATCGGTACTGGTAAATCAGCTTCACAAGACGACGCACAAAAAATGTGTAAAGTAGTTCGTGACGTTGTAGCGGCTGACTTTGGTCAAGAAGTTGCGGACAAAGTTCGTGTTCAATACGGTGGTTCTGTTAAACCTGAAAACGTTGCTTCATACATGGCTTGCCCAGACGTTGACGGTGCCCTTGTTGGTGGTGCGTCACTTGAAGCTGAAAGCTTCTTGGCATTGCTTGATTTTGTAAAATAATCTAACTTATTCCAGACAGACAGTCAAAAGTACCAGATGACTTTGACTGCCTGTCTTGTTTTTACTTGGAGTATTCTTGTGAAAGAGGAATTTTTCCGACTAGGAAAGTTCCTTAGGGAAGGAAAGGCGTGCAGATGTGCGCTCTTTTCTGTATCAAAAGGTTATGAAAGGGGGAGTTATGCTCTATATTTGGTCTTATTTGAAAAAATATCCCAAGTGGTTATTCTTGGATTTCCTTGGAGCGGTTTTCTTTGTTATCGTCAATCTTGGACTGCCAACTGTTCTGGCTCGGATGATTGATGAAGGTGTGAATAAAGGGAATGAACAGCAATTGTATGTTTGGGCTATCGTTATGTTGATAATTATCATCTTGGGAACATGTGGGCGTATAGTCTTGGCCTACGCTGCTAGTAAGCTAACGACCAATATGGTCAAGGATATGAGAGATGATCTCTATGCCAAATTACAAGAGTATTCTCATCATGAATATGAAAAGATAGGAGTATCTTCACTGGTTACTCGTATTACTAGTGATGCCTTTGTTCTCATGCAGTTTGCAGAACAGACCTTAAAACTGGGTGTCATCACTCCCATGATGATGCTGTCTAGTATTTTAATGATCTTTTTGACCAGCCCGTCATTAGCTTGGATAGTGGCTTTTGCAGTACCTTTCTTGGCTGTGGTGGTCATTTATGTTGCTGTTAAAACTCGTCCTTTATCAGAGAAACAGCAGAAAACTTTGGACAAAATCAATCAATACGCTCGTGAAAATCTGATGGGGCTTCGTGTCATTCGTGCCTTTGCCCGTGAGGAGTTTCAAGAGGAACGCTTTGCAGGACAAAATGCGGTCTATGCAGCTAATTCCAATCGTCTGTTTAAACTAACTGGTCTGACAGAACCCTTGTTTGTTCAAATTATCATTGCCATGATTGTGGCTATTGTCTGGTTCGCGCTGGACCCTATCAAACAAGGTAGTTTGCAAATTGGGGATCTGGTGGCCTTTATCGAATATAGTTTCCACGCCCTCTTGTCCTTCCTTTTCCTATCCAATCTCTTCACTATGTACCCTCGTACAGCCGTTTCGAGTGAACGGTTGAAAGAAGTCATGGATATGCCGATTTCTATTGATCCAAATGAAGGAGGCGCCAGAGAGACAGCAACCCACGGCTATTTGGAATTTGAAAATGTCACTTTTGCCTATCCTGGCGAGACGGAAAATCCTGTTTTGCACAACATTTCTTTCAGCGCTAAACCGGGTGAAACCGTTGCCTTTATCGGATCGACCGGATCGGGCAAGTCCTCTCTTGTGCAATTGATTCCTCGTTTTTACGATGTCACACTTGGGAAAATCAAGGTTGATGGTGTTGATGTGAGGGATTACCGCCTCAAGTCTCTCCGTCAAAAGATTGGTTTTATTCCGCAGAAGGCCTTGCTCTTTACAGGAACTATCGCTGAAAATATCCGTTACGGGAAGGAAGATGCTAGTCACAAAGACCTAGATCAGGCAGCAGATGTGGCGCAAGCCAAAGATTTTATCGAAAGCCGAGAAGAAGGCTTTGCGACCCATCTAGCTGAAGGCGGAAGCAACCTTTCTGGAGGACAGAAGCAACGTCTATCAATTGCCCGAGCGGTTATAAAGAATCCTGATATCTATATTTTTGACGATTCTTTCTCAGCCTTGGATTATCGTACGGATGCTATTTTACGCCGTCGTCTCAAGGAAGTCACTCAAAATGCTACAGTTTTAATTGTCGCTCAACGTGTCGGAACCATCATGGATGCTGACCAGATTATCGTTCTTGATAAGGGAGAAATCGTGGGTCGCGGTCGACATGAGGAATTGATGGAAACCAATGACATCTATCGTGAAATTGCTGAGTCGCAGTTGAAAAATGCATCTCTAACAGAAGAATAGGAGGAAATATGAAAACACAATCTAGTTTGGCTCGTTTGTGGAGCTATTTAAAAGCCTACCGTTTTTCTGTCTTCTTTGCGGTTTTTCTAAAAGTTTTGAGTGTGGTCATGAGTGTCTTAGAACCTTTTGTATTGGGGCTAGCCATTACGGAGTTGACAAAGAATCTCTTAGATATGGCTAATGGCCTTTCAGGCGCTCATATCAATACAGCCTACATCGGAACTGTTTTAATCATTTACCTCTTTAGAGGGCTTTTGTATGAACTTGGTTCTTATTATTCCAACTATTTCATGACCAATGCGGTCCAGTCTATGACTCAGGATCTGCGAAATGAAATGACTGAAAAGCTCAATCGTATCCCGGTATCTTTCTTTGACAAACACCAGTTTGGTGATTTATTGGGACGCTTTACCAGTGATGTTGAGACAGTATCTAATGCCCTTCAACAGTCTTTCCTACAAATTGTCAATGCCGTTTTGACAATTGTTCTCGTCATGGGAATGGTTTTATACTTGAACTTTCAACTGGCTATAGTGGTGATTCTATCCATTCCAGTGACCTATTTCGGTGCTAGAAGTATCCTGAAACGTTCTCAGCCTTATTTTAAAGAACAGGCAGCTATTTTAGGACGGATGAATGGCTATGTGCAGGAAAATCTCACAGGTTTTAATGTTTTGAAACTCTATGGTCGTGAGGAAACTTCTCATAAAGAATTTTCTAAGATTACAGACAACCTCCAACGTGTTGGTTTTAAAGCTAGCTTTATCTCTGGACTCATGATGCCAGCCCTTCATGCTGTATCGGACTTGACCTATCTGATCGTTGCGGTTCTTGGTGGTTTGCAAGTCATTGCGGGTCGTTTGACAGTGGGGAATATGCAGGCCTTTGTTCAGTACGTTTGGCAGGTCAGTCAGCCTATCCAAAACATCACACAACTTGCGGGTCAAATGCAAAGCGCCAAGTCTTCGTTAGACCGCATCTTCGACATTTTGGATGAGACAGAGGAAGTCAAGGGAGAAGAACTCGAAATCCTTGAACCCTTAACAGGTCAGGTGACCTTCCAACAGGTTGACTTCCAGTATGTTGAAAACAAACCATTGATTCGAGACTTTAATCTAGAAGTTCAACCGGGAGAGATGGTGGCGATTGTTGGTCCTACTGGAGCTGGTAAGACGACCTTAATCAATCTGCTCATGCGCTTTTACGATGTCACAGCAGGTGCAATATTGGTTGACGGGCAGGACATTCGCCAGTTATCACGACAAGACTACCGTCGTCAGTTTGGGATGGTCTTGCAGGATGCTTGGCTTTATGAAGGTACGATCAAAGAAAACCTACGTTTTGGAAATCTCGATGCCAGTGATGAGGATATTGTAGAGGCTGCCAAAGCGGCAAATGTAGACCACTTTATCCGAACGCTTCCTGGTGGTTACAACATGGAGATGAACCAAGAGTCGAGCAATATTTCCCTCGGGCAGAAACAACTCTTAACCATCGCGCGTGCTCTCTTAGCTAATCCTAAAATTCTCATTCTGGATGAAGCGACTTCCTCTGTTGACACCCGTTTGGAACTCTTGATTCAAAAAGCTATGAAACGCTTGATGAAAGGAAGAACCAGCTTTGTCATCGCCCACCGTCTCTCTACCATTCAAGAAGCAGACAAGATTCTCGTTCTTAAGGATGGACAGATTATTGAGCAGGGAAATCATGAAAGCTTGCTCCAAGCAAAAGGCTTTTATTATGATCTGTACCAAAGCCAATTTTCAAGTAAGTCTGGGCAATCAAGCTAATCAAAACTGTCCAGATTTTTCTTAAATTATCAGTCAATTACAACTTTTTTAATATGAGTTAATTCCCTTGCTTTTGTATACCAGGAGTAGTATACTTAGGTAGTAATCAATAAATTGGTTACAAAAATAATATTTACGAGGTAAGAAAAATGGTTGAATTGAAAAAAGAAGCAGTAAAAGACGTTACAACATTATCTAAAACAGCGCCAGTAGCATTGGCAAAAACAAAGGAAGTATTGAACCAAGCAGTAGCAGACTTGTATGTGGCTCACATTGCCCTTCACCAAGTTCACTGGTATATGCGTGGTCGTGGTTTCCTCGTGTGGCATCCAAAAATGGATGAATACATGGACAGCCTTGATGGCTATCTTGACGAAATCAGCGAACGTTTGATCACTCTTGGTGGCAAACCTTACTCAACTTTGACAGAATTCCTTCAACACAGTGAAATCGAAGAAGAAGAAGGAGAATTCCGTAACGTTGAAGAAAGCTTGGAACGTGTTCTAGCGATTTATCACTATCTCATCGCTCTTTTCCAAAAAGCTTTGGATGTGACTGATGAAGAAGGCGATGATGTTACAAATGATATCTTTGTTGGTGCTAAGGCTGAACTTGAGAAAACAGTTTGGATGCTTGCGGCAGAACTCGGACAAGCTCCTGGTTTGTAAAATATAGTTGCTACCCCTTTTATCATGAGGTGCTTGATAAGTGCCCATGAACAATCATCTTTTAAAAGTCATGTAACTGTAAACAGTTGCATGATTTTTTTGTCTGCTGGACTTAGGACACATTGTCAAAAGTAGGATTTTACGGTATAATAGTTGCTGTTCGAGAAATTTTGATTGTCAAAAAATAGTGAAATGTTATAAGGAGAACCCATGAACAACTTACCAAATTGTCCAAAATGTAATTCAGAATATGTCTACGAAGACGGAAGTCTCTTGGTCTGCCCAGAGTGTGCCTATGAATGGAACCCTGCAGAAGTTGCAGAAGTAGAAGAAGGTGTTGTCGCTATCGATGCCAATGGAAATAAATTGGCTGACGGCGATACTGTGACCCTTATCAAGGACTTGAAAGTAAAAGGTGCGCCAAAGGATTTGAAACAAGGAACTCGTGTCAAAAATATCCGTATCGTAGAAGGTGACCACAACATCGACTGTAAGATTGATGGCTTTGGAGCTATGAAACTCAAGTCAGAATTTGTTAAGAAAATCTAGCCATGAAACTGAATTATAAATTTATCTTTTATAGTCGTGTACTTTTGTTCTTAGCAGCATTTACAGGAGTTTATTTGGAGATTACCAAGCACGGTGGTTTTGGTATGCTCCTTTACTACACAGTGTTGTCCAATCTTTTGGTAACGATTTTCACGGGCTATCTGCTCCGTGTGATGAGCCGTTCAGGTGAAAATTGGCAAAGTCCGACCTTGCTTCGCCTCAAGGGTGGTGTTACCATGAGTATCATGATTACCTGTGTGATTTACCATTTTATGCTTGCTCCGATTGCGACAGATTTTTATCGTGTGGAAAATTTCCTTTGCCACTATATCGTTCCACTCTGGTTTTTAGCCGACACCCTCTTCTTTGATAAACGGGGTCAATACAAGATCTGGGATCCAGTCTTGTGGACCATCTTGCCCTTGGTTTATATGATTTTTGCCTTGTTTAACGGCCTGGTCTTAAAACTCAATATTCCGAATTCCAAGGACAATCCCTTCCCTTATTTCTTTTTAAATGTGAACAAGGGTTGGGACGTGGTTATCAAATGGTGTTTGATCATTTTTGTGGCCTATATGGTTGCAGGCTTTATCTTCTATCTGATCAAGCAAATCAAGCGAAAATAGTCTTCCTATTAGGAAAGTTAGGACGGAGTCTCTAGTTCAATCGGGCTCCTTCTTTTCTTGCCATCTTCCTTTTAAAAGGATCAACAGTGAGAAATATACAGAAAGAAAATCCATGAAACAATTTTTAGAACGGGCTAGTATTTTGGCCCTCTCCCTCGTTTTGATTACCTCCTTTTCCATCTCAAGTGCTCTGCCAGCCATGTTTGACTACTATCAAGGCTACCCCAAGGAACAAATCGAGCTTCTGGTCAGTCTTCCTTCTTTTGGAATCATGATCATGCTGATTTTAAATGGGTTTTTGGAACGTTTGTTTCCTGAGCGTCTTCAGATTAGTTTAGGGCTTCTCATCCTCTCTATCGGGGGAACAGCCCCCTTCTGGTATCAGGATTACAACTTTGTCTTTGCGATGCGGATTTTATTTGGTTTGGGTGTGGGGATGATCAATGCCAAGGCCATTTCTATTATCAGTGAACGCTATCATGGAAAGACACGAATCCAGATGCTGGGGCTCCGCGGATCGGCAGAAGTTGTCGGGGCATCGATTTTGACTCTAGTGGTAGGTCAACTCTTATCCCTGGGATGGACAGTGACCTTCTTGGCCTACAGTGCGGGATTTTTAGTATTGATCCTTTATCTGCTCTTTGTCCCTTATGGGAAAGAAAAGAAAGAAACAAAGAAAAAAGAGGCCGAAACGACTCGTTTGACGGGACAGATGAAGGGCTTAATTTTTCTATTGGCTGTCGAAGCAGCAGTTGTTGTCTGCACCAATACAGCTATCACCATTCGTATTCCTAGTTTGATGGTGGAAAGAGATCTAGGGGATGCCCAGTTATCGAGCTTGGTTTTAAGTATCATGCAGTTGATTGGGATTGTGGCTGGTGTGAGTTTTTCTTTCTTGATTTCTCTCTTTAAAGAAAGATTGCTCCTTTGGTCAGGTATCACCTTTGGATTGGGGCAGATTGTGATTGCCTTGTCTCCATCATTGGGTGTGATGGTAGTAGGAAGTATGGTGTCAGGTTTTGCATACAGTATAGCCTTGACCACAGTCTTTCAACTTCTTTCTGAAAGAATCCCAGCTAACCTTCTTAATCAGGCAACGTCTTTTGCAGTGCTAGGATGTAGCTTTGGGGCCTTTACGACACCATTCGTCCTGGGAGCTGTCGGTATGGCCACTCAAAACGGGATGCTGGTCTTCACCATTCTAGGCTGCTGGTTGATTGTCACTTCTATCTTTGTTATGTACGCACTTCAAAAGAGAGCTTAGGATTGGTTTCCTAAGTTTTTCTTTTTGTTTTTTGTCCCCAGACAATTATTGTTTTTTAAACTTGTTTGTACTATTATTTCCTGATAAAATAGACACATGACAAGATATAAAGCAATCATTTCCTATGACGGTTACGCTTTTGCTGGTTTTCAGCGTCAGCCCCATGCGCGGAGCGTTCAGGAGGAAATCGAAAAAACGTTAACGAGGCTGAATAAAGGACAAGCCATCACTGTTCACGGTGCTGGTAGGACTGATAGTGGTGTTCATGCCTTGGGACAGGTCATTCATTTTGACCTGCCTTATCAAATGAATGAGGAAAAACTCCGTTTTGCTTTGGATACCCAGTCCCCTGAAGATATTGATGTGATCTCGATTGAGCTTGTGGCGGATGATTTTCATTGCCGTTATGCAAAACATAGCAAGACCTATGAGTTTATAGTAGATAGGGGGCGTCCTAAAAATCCGATGCGCCGTCACTATGCCACTCACTTTCCTTATCCACTTGATGTGGAACGGATGCAGGCGGCCATCAAAAAGCTAGAGGGAACCCATGATTTTACCGGTTTTACAGCGTCTGGTACCAGTGTAGAGGACAAGGTTCGCACCATCACAGAAGCAAGTCTAACAATCGATGAGACAGGGCAGTTTTTAACCTTTACCTTTTCAGGAAATGGCTTCTTGTATAAGCAGATTCGCAATATGGTGGGGACACTGCTCAAAATCGGAAATAATCGAATGCCAGTTGAGCAGATTGACTTGATTTTGGAGAAGAAGGACAGGCAGCTTGCAGGTCCAACGGCTGCACCGAATGGCTTGTATTTAAAGGAGATTCGTTATGAAGAATAATCGTATTTTAGCCCTTTCTGGGAATGATATTTTTAGTGGCGGTGGATTGTCAGCTGATCTTGCCACCTATACCTTAAACGGCTTGCATGGCTTTGTAGCAGTGACTTGTTTGACGGCCTTGACCGAAAAGGGTTTTGAAGTCTTTCCAACAGATGACGTCATTTTTCAACATGAATTAGATAGTTTGCGTGATGTGGACTTTGCGGGGATTAAGATCGGTCTTCTTCCTACTGTCAGTGTGGCTGAGAAGGCCTTGGACTTTATCAAGCAACGTCCAGGAGTGCCTGTGGTATTGGACCCTGTCTTGGTCTGCAAGGAAACGCACGATGTAGCTGTCAGTGAACTCTGTCAAGAGTTAATTCGTTTTTTCCCTCATGTCAGTGTGATTACGCCAAATCTTCCTGAAGCAGAATTATTAGCTGGTCAGGAGATTAAAACCTTGGAAGATATGAAGGCTGCAGCGCAGAAATTGCATGAATTAGGAGCGTCAGCAGTTATTATCAAGGGAGGTAATCGCCTTAGCCAGGACAAGGCTGTGGATGTCTTTTATGATGGGCAAATTTTCACTGTCCTAGAAAATCCCGTTATCCAAGGGCAGAATGCTGGCGCAGGTTGTACCTTTGCCTCAAGCATTGCCAGTCACTTGGTTAAAGGTGATGAACTTTTACCAGCGGTAGAGAGTTCTAAAGCTTTCGTTTACCGTGCTATTGCACAAGCAGATCAATATGGAGTAAGACAATATGAAGCAAACCAAAACAACTAAAATCGCCCTTGTATCTCTTTTGACAGCCCTTTCTGTGGTTCTAGGTTATTTCTTAAAAATCCCAACACCAACAGGCATTCTAACTCTCTTAGATGCGGGTGTCTTCTTTGCAGCCTTCTACTTTGGTAGTCGTGAAGGGGCTGTCGTTGGAGGACTAGCAGGTTTCTTGATTGACCTCTTATCAGGCTATCCACAGTGGATGTTCTTTAGCTTGGTAAACCATGGCTTGCAGGGATTTTTCGCAGGATTTAAAGGGAAATCTCAGTGGCTAGGCCTTATCTTAGCTACTATTGCGATGGTAGGAGGCTACGCCTTGGGTTCAACTTTGATGAATGGCTGGGCAGCAGCCCTACCAGAAATCCTACCAAACTTCCTGCAAAATATCGTGGGAATGGTTGTAGGGTTTGTGCTTAGTCAGAGTATTAAGAAAATTAAGTAAAGCGGCTGGAGAAAAGTTTTAAAAATCAGAAAAACGCATAATATCAGGTGTTGAAAAACCTTGATATTATGCGTTTTATTGTGGGAAGATTTTCAAAGAATATTAATCAAAATAAAGCAAATCTTTGCTGGTGCTTGTAAAGAGGTCAAAGCCATCCTTAGTGACAACACCGCAGTCTTCGATACGAACACCGACCTTATCAGGAATATAGATACCTGGTTCAACAGAGAAGCACATACCTTCTTCGATGACCATGTCGTTTCCTTCCATGATAGATGGGAACTCGTGGACATCCATACCGATACCGTGACCAAGACGGTGGTTGAAGTACTCACCATATCCAGCTTTTTCGATGACTTCACGGGCGGCGCGGTCCACTTCATGAGCTGTTACACCTGGCTTGATAAAGTCAAGAGCAGCTTGTTGAGCTTCCAGAGTCAAGTTGTAAATATCTTTCTTGAATTGGTCTGGTTTGCCGACAGCGACTGTACGAGTCATATCTGAGGCGTAACCATTGACCATAACACCGAGGTCAAAAAGGAGAAGGGCGTCCTTTTCGACCTTGTTTGCTCCAGGAATGCCGTGCGGATTTGCGGCATTATCACCAGTCAAGACCATGGTATCAAAACTCATTTCATAGCCTTCACGCTTCATAGCAAAGTCGATTTGGGCAATGATATCTGTCTCTGTCTTATCAAGAGAAATATTGTCAAAACCAACCTTAACAGCCTTATCAGCATAGAGACCTGCAACCATCATTTTTTGCACTTCGTCAGTTGATTTGATGAGGCGCATGCGTTGGATGCGAGGAGTGAGATTTTCAAACTCAGCAGTTTCAAAGACAGTTTTCAAACCATGGTATTTGGTCAAGATGAGATTGTCAAACTCAACAGCAACACGTTTGAAGTCGTGCTGTGGCAAGGCATTTTTGATTTTTTGCCATGGATTTTCAGAATCCACATAGCCCACAACTGGGAAAGAGACAGTGTTGCTTGCACGTTCCACTTCAAGAGCAGGGACAAAGAGGAGGGGTTCTTGATCCGCTAGGATAAAGAGGAACATTTGGCGTTCATGAGGATCACTGTAAAAGCCAGTGAGGTAATTAATAGTGACGGGGTCAGATACGACAGCGACGTCTAGTTTTTCTGATTCAAGATATGTTAGGATTTGTTGTAATTTAGACATATGCTACCTTCTTTCTACCCCTCTATTTTGGCAAAAAATGAGAGAAAATGCAAGGGAGAAGGGTAAAAGAACAGGCAAAAAGAACTCCGGTAAGATAGCGGAGTTCTTTGATCTAATTTTCCTTAGTTTAAGAAAAGTCAGCCTTGCTTTTGACATCATTGTATTCTTCAGCGATTTCTTGGCTGAGAATATCTTCATAGGCAGGGAGTTGGATGTCCTGACCGTATTTTTTCTTGAGAGCAGTAGTGACTAGGCGATAAGCCAGATTGGCATTGCGTGAGAGGATAGGTCCGTGGAAGTAGGAACCAAAGACATTCTTATAATGAACCCCTTCACCGACCTTTTCTTCGTTGTTTCCATTTCCATAAACAACCTGTCCCAGTGGTTTTTGGTCATCTGAGAGGAAGGTGCGACCTTGGTGATTTTCAAAGCCATAGTAGGTTTCATCGAATTCTTTATTATGAATCTTGATGTCACCGATAAAGCGGTTATTGGTCTGGTTGAGGGTATAGTGGCCCATGACTCCTAGCCCTTCGATGCGCTTGCCTGAAGCCTCAACATAATATTGACCCAATAGTTGGAAACCACCACAGATAGCTAGAACCACACCGTCGTTTTGGATGTAGTTGTCAATACTCTCTTTTTTAGCAGGTAGGTCGTCAGCGATGATGCTTTGTTCAAAGTCTTGACCCCCGCCGAAAAAAGCAATATCATAGTGATTTTCGTCAAAGTCATCATGGAGAGAAACGATGTCAACCGTCACATGTGCCCCCAGTTTTTCAGCCACATACTTGAGCATGAGGATATTTCCATTGTCCCCGTAGGTATTCATGAGGTTTCCATAGAGGTGGGCGATATTGAGCTGATAGGGGTAATTGCCAGCTTTTGAGGAAAGTGAAGTATAAACCATCAGTTCATCTCCTTTCTAACAATCTGACGGCTAGCCAGCAGTTCACGGAATTCAAGCATAGCAGTATAGGTAGCCAGGATATAGGCATGCTTACAATCTTGGTTCTCAATGGTTTTGAGAACTTGCTCCAGATTGCTTGTCTCAGTGATTTTATCAGCTGGATAGCCTGTCACCCGTAGACGACGTGCGATTTCAGAATGACGAACACCACCAGCGTTGATTTCTGGAATGTCCATGTCAGTGATTTGTTCAAAGTCCGCATCCCAGATCCAGCTGGTATCAATTCCGTCTGCATAGTTAGCGTTAAGGAGGACAGATAGGCTAAATGGATAAGGAGCTAGTTTGATCATCTCGATAGCTTGGGTAGCACCGACTGGATTTTTAATTAAGACAAGGGTACATTCCTTGTCATCAATATGGAAGGTTTCTTGGCGTCCAAAGACTGCACGACTCTTGTCAAATCCTTGTTTGATCCGTTGCGAATCTGCACCGAGGAAGCGGGCAATGGCAACCGCAGCAAGGGCATTGTAGATGTTGTAGAGTCCACCGATTTGGATGCCGTATTCTTGTCCGTCGATAACAAAGCGAGAGCGATTGTTGGTCAACTCAACCAAGTCTGTCAGACGGTAGTCCAAGTCAGGACGTTTGCAGCCACAATTTTCACAGATATAGGCTCCCAAGTTGGCATAGGTATTGAGCTCGTATTTTAGAATACTTTGACAGTCAGGGCAGAGAATCCCTTCGGTATTGTAGTGAGCCAGTTGGGCAGGTCCTTTTTCCAAGTCAAAACCAAAATACTCTACAGGATTTGGAATAGCTGGCTTGTAGAATAGGGGGCTATCACCATTGAGGAGAACAGTAGCCGTAGGCACCTTGCGAATGGCATCCAAAATCATCTTATAAGTCGTGTAAATCTCACCGTAGCGGTCCATCTGGTCACGGAAAATATTAGTGATGACAAAAAGGCTAGGGTGGATGTAGTCACAGATACGAGAAAGACTGGCCTCGTCAATTTCGAGGACTGCAATATTTTTTCCAGTTTTAGAAGATTTTGCAGTCAAGAAGGTTGTCGTAATCCCTGTGATCATATTGGCACCACTAGGATTGGTCAGAACTTGACCATAAACTTCTTTTAAAATGCCGACAGTGAGGGCAGTTGTCAGGGTTTTCCCGTTGGTTCCAGTGACCACGACAATCTCGTAGTTCTCAGCTAGGTTTTGTAAAATATCTTTATCAAATTGAAGGGCGACTTTTCCTGGGAGCGTACTTCCACGGCCAAGAAGGCTCAAGATGAAGTGAGATGAACGCCCAGCAAGAAGGCCCAAAGTAGTTTTTAATTTCATGTTTCTATTATATCATAAAAGAAAGAAAAGACAGATTTGATACTCAATGAAAATCAAAGAGCAAACTAGGAAGCTAGCCGCAGGCTGTACTTGAGTACGGCAAGGTGAAGCTGACGTAGTTTGAATTTGATTTTCGAAGAGTATGAGATTTCGCAGAAACAAAAACAGCCCAAAGAGGGCTGTGAGTGATTAGTTCTGAAACCAAGTTGCGATTGGGAAGTCGTTTTGCTTCAGTTCCAATTTTGTTTTAGTTAGAAGTTGCCCATTTTCTAAGGAATACAATAACAAATGTTGATTGGTTACGACCAATACCTTGTTTGTCAAACTTGTATCGATGTGTATTATCTCTTCTGTAGAGTCAGGTAAATCTTTTCTGACATTAATCAGATAGCTAGATTCATCAGAGAGATTGACAATAGATAAGGCACAGCGATCATTTCCATCCGCCTCGTGTTTTACAATCAAACGATCCTCTTTCGGTGTTTTATAAAGAAGATTGGGATTGTCCTCTGGTAGCGTGATGAAGTGCTTTTCCTTACTAGACAAGTTCATGACAAGTATGCGATTGTCTGGATCCTTAGAAAAGGTTTCTGTATTTCGGGTATAAGCAACGCTACTGTAATAATTGCCACCGATTAATTCAGAAGACGTCAACATTTCAACGATCTTTCCTTCGCTTGTCAGAGGTGTGCGAGACAATTCTTTTAGTTGGTCATTTTCGTCCAATTCAACTAGATAACCATCAAACACTAAAGCGGGTCGTTGGCGAGACTCATCATGAAACCCCAGACCGAGATAGAGGCGATTCCCTCGTCCATGAAACTGGATTGGAAAGGAAGTGGACTCGGAGAATGTTTTCTGAGTAATCAGCTTTCCTGAGATGTCAAACATACTGAGCACTCCATCCTCAGTTGTAGTTTGGCCGGTGTAGAAGAACTTGTCTGATACTCCAGCTCCCGAATAAGCATAGAAGGGAGTTGAAGTTTGTCGGATATTCCCTGTTTGAAAGTCAAGAGATACGATGTTCTGAGTGGATGCCTTCCCTCTCGTATTTCCAGATGAAAAGACGAGATAGCGATTGTCAAACCGTCCCTGAGGAAACCAGAAATTGACATCTTCTGCAATGGAGACGTCCTCAGTCTTCATGAGCTGAAACTGATCGTTTTGTAACTGATAACTTTGAATGGATTTCGAATTGACAAGGTAAAAATCAGCAGTCTGATTGACTGTGAATCGCTGTTTTTGAGCTGAAATCAAGCGAAAAAGTACCCAGCAAAGTAGGAGAAAAATGAAGACTAGACTGACACAGAAAACCAGTGTTTTCATAGCCGGATTTTTTCCTCTAAATAGAAAGGAAAAAGGAGAGTGTTTTTGTGATTTAACTTGCCTTCCCATGTGACTAGCCTCCTTTTAGAACAGAAAATGAAGACAACATTTTACACCTATATTATAAGCTTTTACAGCTAAAAGCACAAATAATCTTGCAAGGAAACTATAGACTGGATAGAAAAAGACAAACACCAAAATGGATGCTTGTCTTGTGGAGAATATCTGAAAACTTAAATCGCAAACAAGTCATTCAAGTTCTCAGCCAAGGTTGGGTGAGTGAAGATTTGTTTTGTGAAGTAAGTGTAAGGAATCTTGTTGTCCATAGCAACAGTGATGATGTTGATGATTTCTTGAGAACCTTCTGAGAAGATACTTGCTCCAAGAATTTCTTTTGTTTCAGTATTGACAACTGCTTTGAAGGCTCCGCGAAGGTCGCCATTTACGTGACCACGAGGCATTGCTGCAACAGGTATTTCCTTAACAGCGTATGGAAGTTTCAAATCAGCTGCTTGGCTTTCCGTCAAACCAACTTGTGAAAGTGCAGGTGTGATGAACATAGTGTTTGGTACATTGAGACGGTCTTCAAGGGTGTAGCTGCCATCTCCAGCAAGGTAACTATAGACAACACGGAAGTCATCAAGTGAAATGTAGGTAAATTGAGGTCCACCGTTGACGTCTCCAACTGCAAAGACGCCAGGAACGTTTGTTTGACAGTGTTTGTCTACTTTGATAGCACCACGTTCCGTTAGTTCAATATCGGTATTCTCAAGTTGAAGTAGTTCGACATTTGGTTTACGTCCAGTTGCATAGAGAAGGGCGTCAAAACGGTAAGTTTCGTTTTCAGTTACGACGAGAACTTGGTCACCGTCGTTTTTGATTTCAGTAGTACGGATGTTTTGAAGCAATTCAATGCCGTCTTCTTCCATGTATTGTTTAGCAAGAGCAGCGATGGAAGGCTCTGCACGAGGAAGGAAAGTATCCAAGGCATCTAGGACTGTAACCTTGCTTCCAAGTTTGTTGTAAAGACCTGCAAATTCAAGACCGATATTTCCGCCACCAAGGACACCAAGTTTTTCAGGCAATTTGTCCAAGTTTTGAATACCAGTCGAGTCAAAGACATTCTTACTTGTAGCAAGTCCAGGGATTGGCAAGACGTTTGAAACGGCACCAGTATTGATAACGATAGTTTCAGCAGTCAGTTCTTGTTTTTTATCACCAGCTTGGATTTCGATGACCTTGTTTGAAAGGAAGTGAGCTTCCGCATCAAAGATATCCACACCTGTACCAGCAACAGTAGCATAGTTTTTACCATTGAGGCGACTAGTGATAGTATTTTTGGTAGCAATGACTTCTTCAAAAGACAAATCTTTCTCAGCAGCAACTAGCAAGGTTTTAGTTGGGATACAACCGATGTTGATACAAGTTCCACCGTACATAGCTTTGCTACGTTCAACGAGGGCAACTTTTTTGCCAGCTGAAGCCAGTTTCCCAGCTAGTGTTTTACCAGCTTTACCAAATCCAATAACGATTAAATCATAAGTTAACATTTCTATTTCCTCCTGTTAGATTTTCATTCTAGCACAAGAAAAAAACTTTTGCACAAATCTGCTACGGGAAATGAAGTGAGCTTGAAATGCTCCCTTCAAATCCTTTGATAAACAAGTTTCAGGCTACTTTACTGTTAGAAAATCGTTTACATGATTTTCCTAAAGGATTCTACTATCTTTTACCTCGCTCTTGTGTTATACTAGATAAGTTGCAAAGAAACTAGTACTTTTCTTTCGTGGAAAAGAAGCAACACGGTATCTCATTTTTAAATAAAGATACGTCATGAAAAGAAAAGTATATACTACGCGCTATAGGATGGCTTCGCACCATCTTTAGAAAGAAGAATAACGTGAAATTTAATGAATTTAACTTGTCTGCTGAATTGCTAGCAGAGATTGAAAAAGCTGGATTTGTAGAAGCCAGTCCCATCCAAGAACAGACTATTCCATTGGCCCTCGAAGGAAAAGACGTTATTGGTCAAGCTCAGACTGGTACAGGGAAAACAGCGGCTTTTGGCTTGCCAACCCTTGAAAAAATCCGTACAGAAGAAGCGACCATCCAAGCCTTGGTCATCGCTCCAACTCGTGAACTCGCTGTCCAAAGTCAAGAGGAACTTTTCCGCTTTGGTCGTAGTAAGGGAGTGAAAGTTCGCTCAGTTTACGGTGGTTCCAGCATTGAAAAACAAATCAAAGCCCTTAAATCTGGTGCCCACATCGTGGTAGGAACACCAGGCCGTCTCTTGGACTTGATTAAACGCAAGGCCTTGAAATTACAAGATATTGAAACTCTGATCCTTGACGAAGCGGATGAAATGCTCAACATGGGCTTCCTTGAAGACATCGAAGCCATCATTTCCCGTGTCCCTGAAAATCGTCAAACCTTGCTCTTTTCAGCAACCATGCCAGATGCTATCAAACGTATTGGTGTTCAGTTTATGAAAGAACCTGAGCATGTCAAGATTGCTGCCAAGGAATTGACAACAGAGCTGGTTGATCAGTACTATATCCGAGTTAAGGAACAAGAGAAATTTGATACTATGACACGTCTCATGGATGTGGAACAACCAGAGCTTGCTATCGTATTTGGTCGTACCAAACGCCGTGTAGATGAATTGACTCGTGGACTTAAAATCCGTGGCTTCCGTGCAGAAGGAATTCATGGTGATTTGGATCAAAATAAACGCCTTCGTGTCCTTCGTGATTTTAAAAATGGCAATCTTGATGTTCTAGTTGCGACAGACGTTGCAGCACGTGGTTTGGATATCTCGGGTGTGACCCATGTCTACAACTACGATATTCCACAAGATCCTGAAAGTTATGTTCACCGTATCGGTCGTACAGGTCGTGCCGGTAAGTCAGGTCAGTCTATTACTTTCGTAGCGCCAAATGAAATGGGCTACCTTCAAATTATTGAAAACTTGACTAAGAAACGCATGAAAGGCTTGAAACCAGCGACAGCAGAAGAAGCCTTCCAAGCTAAGAAACAAGTAGCGCTCAAGAAAATCGAACGAGACTTCGCAGACGAAGCAATTCGTGGGAACTTTGAGAAATTTGCTAAAGATGCTCGTAAGTTAGCTGCAGAATTTAGTCCAGAAGAATTGGCTATGTATATCTTGAGTCTGACTGTACAAGATCCAGACAGCCTTCCTGAAGTGGAGATCGCGCGTGAAAAACCACTGCCATTTAAACCATCTGGAAACGGACGTTCTGGAAGTAATCGTGGACGCGACAATCGTCGAGGTGATAACCGTCGTGGTGGTCGCCGTGATGACTTCAAGAAAGGTAGTCGTGGAAACGATCGTTATGATAAGGAAAAACGTTACCGTAAGGATAATAAAAAACCTCGCAACACTTCAAGCGAAAAGAAAACAGGCTTTGTTATTCGTAACAAGGGCGATAAATAAGAAAAAGCGGTTCAAAATGAATCGCTTTTTTATATAAGGAGACCGATAGTAAAAGAAGATGTATAAAAGTAAAGGAAAGGTGAGATGGGAAGGGGAACTTTAATCCATCTTCTTATAATGTTATTATATAAAAATTGGAACAGAATGTCAATAAAAAATTGCTATTTTTATAAAATATTTTTGCTTTTAAAAATTGCAATTCAATAAGCAATTTTCAGATAATTATTGAAATAAAGACTTTTCTATGTTATAATGGAAGCGATTATATGCGAGGTGAAAAATGGCACATTTATTAGAAAAAACAAGAAAAATTACATCAATTTTAAAACGCTCAGAAGAGCAAATGCAGGATGAACTTCCCTACAATGCCATTACACGTCAACTAGCAGACATTATTGATTGCAATGCCTGCATTGTCAATAGCAAGGGTCGTCTTTTGGGTTACTTTATGCGCTATAAAACTAATACAGACCGTGTAGAGCAGTTTTTCCAAACCAAGACTTTCCCAGATGACTATGTTCAAGGGGCAAACATGATCTATGATACAGAAGCCAATCTTCCTGTTGAACATGATTTGACCATTTTCCCTGTAGAGAGCCGTGCGGACTTTCCAGATGGTTTGACAACCATTGCTCCCATTCATGTATCAGGGATTCGCCTAGGTTCGTTGATTATTTGGCGCAATGATAAGAAATTTGAAGATGAAGATTTGATCCTTGTCGAGATTGCGAGCACGGTTGTGGGGATTCAACTCTTGAACTTCCAACGTGAAGAAGATGAGAAAAATATTCGCCGTCGTACGGCTGTTACTATGGCGGTCAATACCCTTTCTTATTCAGAACTTCGTGCCGTATCAGCTATTTTAGCTGAATTGGATGGAAATGAAGGGCAGCTGACTGCATCAGTTATTGCAGATCGTATTGGCATCACGCGCTCAGTGATCGTCAATGCGCTTCGTAAACTGGAGTCAGCAGGAATTATTGAGAGTCGTTCACTCGGAATGAAGGGGACTTATCTCAAAGTTCTAATTGGTGATATTTTTGAGGAAGTGAAAAAGAGGGACTACTAATGGCAAAGGCTTTAATCTCGATTGACTATACAGAGGATTTTGTAGCAGATCAGGGGAAATTGACAGCAGGTGCTCCTGCTCAAGCCATATCAGAGGCGATTGCTCAGGTGACCAGACTGGTTTTTGATCGTGGAGACTATGTTTTCTTCACTATTGATGCTCATGAGGAAGGGGATGATTTTCATCCTGAGAGTAAACTTTTCCCACCTCACAACATCATTGGAACTAGTGGTCGCAACTTGTATGGAGAACTAGCAGATTTTTACCAAGCCCATGCTTCTGATAGTCGTGTCTTTTGGATGGACAAACGTCACTATTCAGCATTTTCGGGAACAGACCTAGATATCCGCTTGCGGGAACGTCGTGTAGATACAGTCATCCTAACTGGAGTCCTGACTGACATTTGCGTTCTTCATACGGCTATTGATGCCTATAATTTAGGTTATCAAATCGAGATTGTCAAGCCTGCGGTTGCCTCTATCTGGCCAGAAAACCATCAATTTGCTCTTGGGCATTTTAAGAACACTTTGGGAGCCACCTTGCTGGATGAAAATCTTACTGAAATTGAACTATAAGCCTGTTGGAAAAATGAAAAAAATCTGAAAAAAGTGTTGACAAAGATTTTGAAAGTTGATATACTAGTAAAGTAATCGACGCGGGGATGGCGGAATTGGCAGACGCGCAGGACTAAGGATCCTGTGACCGCTTTAGGTCGTGAGGGTTCAAGTCCCTCTCTCCGCATAGGATAAGAGTTAGCTTTGGCTAGCTCTTTTTGTTTTTACAAAGAAAACTAGAGGTAGAGTTCGACTATCGGAAGAGCTTGGCATCAAGAACAGTCATTGTATCAGAACATTTAAACTGAGTTTTCCATTTCATTCTATCAAGAATTTCTTCAAACACAAGTCAGAAAATGAAGAACTTAGGAAATGGAAAAATACTAAGCAGAAAGATGTGACTATCATTTTTAAAATGAAGTAGATTTTTGATTGGTACTATGCCTCCTTATAGTAAGAAGAAAAGTTAGTAGTTGCTAGCTTTCTTTATTTTTTCAAAAAATAAATCGAAAAATTTTTTCGATTTCATAAACATTTCATATTTGGATTTTATAATAGTCTTACAAATATGGAGGTGACAAATGAATCCAATCCAAAGAGCTTGGGCTTATGTCAGCAGAAAACGACTGAGAAGTTTTATTTTATTTCTGATTTTATTGGTCCTATTGGCCGGAATTTCAGCCTGTTTGACTCTGATGAAGTCCAACAAAACAGTAGAAAGTAATCTTTACAAATCACTCAACACATCTTTTTCTATCAAAAAGATAGAAAATGGACAGACCATCAAGTTGTCTGACCTAGCATCCGTGAGCAAGATTAAGGGACTGGAAAATGTCTCTCCTGAACTCGAAACGGTCGCAAAACTGAAAGACAAGGAAGCGGTGAGTGGTGAGCAGAGCGTAGAACGTGATGATTTGTCAGCTGCAGACAAGAACTTGGTTAGCTTAACGGCTCTCGAGGATTCATCCAAGGATGTCACCTTTACCAGTTCGGCTTTCAATCTAAAAGAAGGGCGACACCTTCAAAAAGGAGATTCCAAGAAAATCCTCATCCACGAGGAGTTGACCAAGAAGAATGGTCTTTCGCTTCACGACAAGATTCGCTTGGACGCTGGTCAGTCTGAAGCTGGAAAAGGACAAACAGTTGAGTTTGAGATTGTCGGCATCTTTTCTGGTAAAAAACAAGAGAAATTCACAGGCTTGTCTTCTGACTTTAGTGAAAACCAAGTCTTTACAGACTATGAAAGTAGCCAAACTCTTTTGGGAAATAGTGAACCGCAAGTCAGTGCAGCTCGCTTCTATGTAGAAAATCCTAAGGAAATGGATGGACTCATGAAGCAGGTGGAAAACTTGGCCTTGGAAAGTCAAGGCTACCAAGTCGAGAAGGAAAACAAGGCCTTTGAACAAATCAAAGACTCAGTTGCAACCTTCCAAACCTTCCTCACCATCTTCCTTTATGGGATGTTGATAGCTGGAGCTGGAGCCCTAATTTTGGTCTTGTCACTCTGGTTGAGAGAAAGGGTCTACGAAGTGGGGATTTTACTCGCACTTGGAAAAAGCAAGATCTCAATCTTCCTACAATTCTGTTTAGAGGTAGTTTTGGTATCTCTCGGAGCTTTGCTTCCAGCATTTGTTGCAGGAAACGCAATCACATCCTATCTGCTACAAACCGTACTAGCAAGCGGAGATCAGGCAACCTTACAAGACACGCTAGCTAAAGCAAGCGGTCTATCAACTAGTCTCCTATCCTTTGCAGAATCCTATGCTTTTCTGCTCCTGATTGGTTGCTTGTCTGTAGCCCTTTGTTTCCTATTCTTATTTAGAAAATCACCGAAAGAAATTTTATCATCTATTAGTTAAGAAGGAGAAATCATGACTTTATTACAATTGCAAGATGTTACCTACCGTTATAAGAACACTGCTGAAGCAGTTTTATATCAGATCAAGTATAATTTTGAACCCGGAAAATTTTATAGTATCATTGGTGAGTCAGGAGCAGGAAAATCCACTCTCTTGTCCCTACTGGCTGGTTTAGATAGTCCTGTTGAAGGTTCTATCCTTTTCCAAGGAGAGGACATTCGTGACAAGGGGTATTCTTACCATCGCATGCACCATATTTCCCTGGTCTTTCAAAATTATAACTTGATAGATTATCTTTCTCCGCTGGAAAATATCCGCTTGGTCAACAAAAAAGCAAGCAAGGATACACTTCTTGAGCTTGGTTTGGATGAAAGTCAGATCAAGCGGAACGTTCTCCAGTTATCAGGTGGTCAACAGCAACGTGTAGCCATCGCTCGCAGTTTGGTATCAGAAGCTCCGGTTATTCTAGCTGATGAGCCAACAGGAAATCTGGACCCTAAAACCGCCGGAGATATTATCGAACTACTCAAATCACTTGCCGAGAAAACAGGTAAATGTGTGATCGTCGTCACCCACAGTAAAGAAGTGGCACAAGCGTCAGATATTACACTTGAATTGAAGGATAAGAAACTGACTGAAATATAGAATCTAGTTATTAAACTTTAAAATAGTATTAGTTGGTAACCAGATACGTGTAAAGTAATAATAAACGAAGTGAGTCATTAACAACTATTTCCCGCAGTAGTGATAGCCTAGATAATAACAAAGTTATTATCTAGGCCGGAATTTTTGAGACATATGGCTCAAAAATTAGGGATGAAATTCCTACAGGAAGTTGCTCCCGTCCGCACAATCTAAGGGAAATAGTAAAAAATTATTTTATATAAGTTATAAGACATTGAAATAGAACAAAATCTAGAAAGGGAACCTATGTTACACAACGCATTTGCCTATGTTACAAGGAAG
>CAUVUZ010000002.1:0-47726 GCA_963555095.1 uncultured Streptococcus sp.
AGGGAATAAGATTACCTAAAGTCATGAGGTAAAAGAGAATCACAAAGATTTTATTTCCAATGCGATCAGCTTCGCGTCGTTTGTGTTCGTCAAGGGGACCAGAAATACCGTATATGCGTTTGATGAGTTTTTCAGTGAAGGTTTCTTTTTTCATGAGTTTGCTCCTTTTTTAAAAATCGTCTTCCCAAAAGAGGCTATTGAGGTCAGTTTGGAGGCTGCGGGCGAGGTTGAGACAGAGTTCCAGGGTTGGATTGTACTTGTCATTTTCAATCATGTTGATAGTCTGTCTCGAGACACCGATATCTTTGGCGAGCTCGAGCTGGGAAATGCCCAGTTCCTTGCGGAATTCTTTGACACGATTCATCTGTTCTCCTTTTTGATATGTCGTATATATTTGACTACATTATATTCTTTTGGGAATGAGATGTCAAGTATATGTGACATATTATTGAGAATTTTTTTCGAAGAAACTTAGCCTTGTCTGACAAGTGCAAGCTGGTCAGATTTGTGGTAAAATAGATGAGATATGACAAAAGAATTTCATCATGTAACGGTCTTGCTTCATGAAACGATTGATATGCTTGACGTAAAACCTGACGGTATCTACGTTGATGCGACTTTGGGTGGAGCAGGCCATAGCGAATATTTATTAAGTAAATTGAGCGAAAAAGGGCATCTCTATGCCTTTGACCAGGACCAGAATGCTATTGCCAATGCGCAAAAACGGTTGGCACCCTATATCGAAAAGGGGATGGTAACCTTTATCAAGGATAACTTCCGTCATTTGCAGGCACGTTTGCAGGAGGCTGGTGTCCAGGAAATTGATGGAATTTGTTATGATTTGGGAGTGTCCAGTCCTCAGCTAGATCAGCGTGAGCGTGGCTTCTCTTATAAAAAGGATGCGCCACTGGATATGCGGATGAATCAGGAAGCTCGTCTGACGGCCTATGAGGTGGTCAATCATTATGACTATCATGACTTGGTTCGGATCTTTTTCAAGTATGGTGAGGATAAGTTTTCTAAACAGATAGCTCGTAAGATTGAGCAAGCGCGTGAGGTGAAACCCATTGAGACAACGACGGAGTTGGCAGAGATTATCAAGTCAGCCAAGCCTGCCAAGGAGCTCAAGAAAAAGGGGCACCCTGCCAAGCAGATTTTCCAGGCTATCCGAATCGAAGTCAATGATGAGCTGGGTGCGGCAGACGAATCTATCCAGCAGGCTATGGACATGCTGGCTCTGGATGGTAGAATCTCAGTCATTACCTTCCATTCGCTGGAAGACCGCTTGACCAAGCAGTTGTTTAAGGAGGCTTCAACAGTGGAAGTTCCCAAAGGCTTGCCCTTCATTCCAGATGATCTTAAGCCTAAGATGGAATTGGTATCCCGTAAGCCAATCTTGCCAAGTGCCGAAGAGCTAGAAGCCAACAACCGTTCGCATTCAGCCAAGTTGCGTGTGGCCAGAAAAATTCACAAGTAAGAGGAAAAACATGGCAGAAAGAATCGAAAAAACAAGCCAGTTATTGCAAACGAAGTTTAAAGGTTTTTCACGTGTGGAAAAGGCCTTCTATGTTTCGATTGCTGTTACAATGATTATCTTGGCAATTAGCGTTGTGTTTATGCAGACCAAGCTATTACAAGTTCAGAATGAATTGACTAAGGTTAATGCTCAAATCGAAGAAAAGAAAACCGAGCTAGACGATGCCAAGCAAGAGGTCAATGAATTGATTCGTTCAGAACGTTTGAAAGAGATTGCAAATTCCAAGGATTTGCAGCTGAATAACGAAAATATCCGAGCAGCGGAGTAAGAAATGAAACAGTGGAAAGAAAAAATCATCCGTTATGCCGTTCGTAATCGCAAATCTCCAGAAGAAAACCGCCGAAGAGTAGGGAAAAGCCTGAGTTTATTGGCTGTCATACTCTTCGCTGTCTTTTTGGTGAACTTTGCGGTCATTATCGGAACGGGTAGTAAATTTGGTAAGGATTTGGTCCAAGAGGCCAAAAAGGTTCACCAAACAACCAAGACCATCCCAGCCAAACGGGGAACTATTTATGATCGAAATGGAACACCTATTGCAGAGGATGCGACTTCTTATAATATATATGCGGTTATTGACAAGAACTACAAGTCAGCAACTGGTAAGATACTCTATGTAGAGGATTCTCAATTTAATAAGGTGGCTGAGATTTTCCATAAATACCTAGATATGGAAGAGTCTTATGTCAAGGAACAGCTTTCTCAGCCAGATCTAAAACAGGTATCCTTTGGGACCAAGGGAAATGGGATCACCTATGCCAATATGATGGCTATTAAAAATGACCTCAAAACTGCTGGTGTTGAGGGGATTGACTTTACAACTAGTCCTAACCGCAGTTATCCCAATGGACAGTTTGCTTCTTCCTTTATCGGTTTAGCGCAACTCCATGAAAATGAGGATGGCACCAAACGTTTGATTGGGACATCTGGATTGGAGAGTTCTTTAAATAACATTCTGGCGGGTACAGATGGGATCATCACCTATGAGAAGGATCGTCTGGGAAATATTGTTCCGGGTACAGATCAAGCTTCTCAACAAACGGTAGAT
This sequence comes from uncultured Streptococcus sp., assembly GCA_963555095.1. Lineage (GTDB taxonomy): Bacteria > Bacillota > Bacilli > Lactobacillales > Streptococcaceae > Streptococcus. The sequence continues at coordinate 2,583 of CAUVUZ010000002.1, forward strand.
GGAAAGGATGTGTACACAACCCTTTCTAGTCCCTTGCAATCCTTTATGGAAACGCAGATGGATGCCTTTCAGGAAAAGGTAAAAGGCAAGTATATGACGGCTACCTTGGTCAGCGCTAAAACAGGGGAAATCCTGGCTACGACCCAACGGCCAACCTTTAACGCAGATACCAAGGATGGCATCACAAAAGACTTTGTTTGGCGTGATATTCTTTATCAAAGTAATTACGAACCAGGATCAGCCATGAAGGTCATGACGCTAGCAGCATCTATTGATAATAATACTTTCCCAGGTGGAGAATACTTCAATAGCAGTGAATTAAAAATAGCGGATGCGACGATTCGAGATTGGGATGTTAATGATGGTTTGACTACTGGTGGGATGATGACTTTCTCACAAGGTTTCGCTCACTCCAGTAATGTTGGAATGAGTCTTCTTGAACAAAAAATGGGAGATACTACTTGGTTGGATTATCTAAACCGCTTTAAATTTGGGGTGCCGACGCGTTTTGGTCTGACTGATGAGTATACAGGTCAATTGCCTGCAGATAATATTGTCAATATTGCCATGAGTGCATTTGGTCAGGGGATTTCTGTAACGCAGACCCAGATGCTACGTGCTTTTACAGCCATTGCCAACGATGGGGTTATGTTGGAACCAAAATTTATCAGTGCCCTTTATGATCCAAATGACCAGTCTGTTCGTAAGTCTCAAAAGGAAATTGTCGGAAATCCTGTGTCAAAAGCAGCAGCGTCCTCTACTCGGGAGCACATGGTCATGGTCGGAACAGATCCTGTCTACGGTACCATGTACAACCACAGCATAGGAAAGCCGAATGTCAATGTTCCAGGTCAGAATGTCGCCCTGAAATCAGGGACTGCTCAGATTGCCGATGAGAAGAATGGGGGTTACCTGACAGGTGAAACCAACTATATCTTCTCTGTTGTGTCGATGCATCCTGCAGAAAATCCTGACTTTATCCTCTATGTGACGGTGCAACAGCCAGTGCATTATTCGGGTGTTCAGCTGGGAGAGTTTGCCAACCCAATCCTTGAGCGAGCCTCTGCCATGAAAGAATCCCTCAATCTTCAGTCAACTGCCAAGAACTTGGATCAGGTCAGCAAGACGACAAGTTATGCCATGCCTGCTACCAAGGACTTTACCCCAGGTGACCTAGCAGAAGAATTGCGCCGAAATCTCGTTCAACCAATCGTTATTGGAACAGGAACCAAGATCAAGGATCTCTCGGTTTCTGAAGGAGATAATTTGGAAGCCAATCAGCAGATCTTGATCCTGTCTGATAAGGTGGAAGAAATGCCTGATATGTACGGCTGGACAGATGAAAATGTGCAAACATTCGCCAAATGGCTAAATATAGAAGTCGAGTGGGAAGGTAGTGGCAAAACGGTCAAGAAACAAAGTGTCCGTGCTAATACGGCCCTCAAAGACCTTAAAAAAATGAAAGTAACTTTAGGAGATTAAGATGATTAGTTCCATTAGTGCTGGAATTCTAGCCTTTCTATTGACCTTGATAGGTATTCCAGCCTTTATCCGATTTTATCGAAAAGCACAGATTACGGGTCAGCAGATGCACGAGGATGTCAAGCAACACCAAGCTAAAGCTGGGACTCCAACCATGGGAGGACTTGTCTTCCTTATTGTTGCAGTTGTTGTGAGCTTCCTTGTCGCTCTCTTTACCCAACAATTGACCAACAATGTAGGCATGATTTTGTTTATCTTGGTTTTGTATGGTTTGGTAGGTTTTTTGGATGATTTCCTCAAGGTCTTTCGTAAGATTAATGAAGGTTTGAATCCTAAGCAAAAGCTTGCTCTCCAGCTCCTTGGAGGAGTGATTTTCTACCTCTTTTATGAGCGTGGTGGCGATATGCTTTCAGTTTTTGGCTATCCTCTTCATTTGGGTATTTTCTATATCTTCTTTGCCCTTTTCTGGCTAGTTGGCTTTTCCAATGCAGTAAATCTGACTGACGGGATTGACGGTTTAGCAAGTATTTCCGTAGTGATTAGCTTATCGGCCTACGGTGTGATTGCTTATATGCAAAATCAACTGGATATCCTTCTTGTGATTTTTGCCATGATTGGTGGTTTGCTAGGCTTCTTCGTCTTTAATCACAAGCCTGCCAAGGTCTTCATGGGTGATGTGGGAAGTTTGGCTCTTGGTGGGATGTTGGCAGCTATTTCTATGGCTCTCCACCAAGAATGGACGCTTTTGCTGATTGGGATTATCTATGTCTTTGAGACAAGCTCTGTTATGATGCAAGTTACCTACTTCAAACTTAGTGGTGGGAAGCGTATCTTCCGTATGACACCTGTCCACCACCATTTTGAGCTTGGAGGATTCTCAGGCAAGGGCAATCCTTGGAGCGAGTGGAAGGTTGACTTCTTCTTTTGGGGAGTTGGGCTTCTAGCAAGTCTCTTGACCTTAGTCTTTTTATACCTACTGTAAAAATAAAACAGGGTGAAGTTGATCTTCATCCTGTTTTTGTGTGCTTAAAGGTTAGTTGGAGTCATCCTTTCTTCCTTTTAACATAAAAGTGGCTGTAAGGGCTAGGCTGAGGCCTGCTAAGAAGAGGAGTGGGTTGGACGATTCTCCCGTTGCTGGAAGTTGTTCTTTAGGAGAATGATTTTCAGCTTTAGCAAGATTCGGACTAGCTGAAAGTTGTTCAGCCTCGTGTGCCAAGGCTTCTTCATCTGAAGTACTTGGTTTTTCCTCAGTGTTAGAGCTTGTTCCAGTTGCTTGATAGACGATAGCATAGGTACTGAAATGATTAGTGATGAATTCTGCCTTTCCTTCTCGAACGTCGAAATCAAGGGCTTGCAACTCCTTGTTCGGAGTAATATAGTAGATCTTTTCTACGTTAGCTGAAATAGGCAAGCGAACCAAGACAGAGCCTTTTGGCTGCAAGCTATGATCTCTTGGATTTTTAAGTTGTAGGTCGTAAGCATCATAGGTCTTGCCAAAGAGTTCTTGAGCTAGGACACGTCGGCTAGAGATGTGAGAAATTCCTTCTAAGTCGGTAGCCCCACCGATGATTTCGACCCCTGTCTTTTTATCTTTCAAGGTGCGCAACTGATACTCAGGTCGGGTGAGGGTTGGAGCAGCCTGATCTCCACTAGTTTCGATAGGGCCAGTGTACTCAGGTTTTTCTACAGTAGGAGCTTCTTCTTGACCTGCTGTTCCGATAGGTTGGGTGTATTCGGGCTTTTCTACAGTAGGAGACTCTTCTTGTCCCGCTGTTCCGATAGGTTTGGTATATTCTGGAATTTCAACAGTAGGTGGCTCTTCTTGCCCAGCAGTTCCGATAGGGTCGGTATACTCCGGAATTTCTACTATAGGTGGCTCTTCTTGCCCTGCGGTTCCGATAGGATCGGTGTATTCAGGTTTTTCAACAGTAGGAGCTGGTTCGTCCCCCTTGCTTGTAGTTGGCTGCTTCTCGTCCTTTTTAGTAAAGACGGCTACGACAGGACTGCTAGTGGTAGTTCCTTGAATAGCATATGCTTCTATCGCTTTTCCGGCTTGTCGATCAGTGGCATCAGGGATTGGGATTTGAACTTGATTGTCTTGGACTGATAGCACGGTCTGATCTCCACTTGTAACCAGATGCGTTTCATCCACCTTGCGTAAGACTAGAGGATCTTTGACACCTGGGAAGGTCACTGCGATGGCTTCCCAATCTCCAGCTGGTAGGCTTAAGGAAATGGTTTTGTCATTTTCCTTAAGAGGCGCGATGCTCGGACTATCTAGACCAACAGCAGGGGCTTTGATGATATCAAAGGAGTCTAGAGAAATTTTCTTGCGCCCTTCTGGGGAATCTGGGTCAACACGTAATGTCAGAGTGTGCGGACCGTCAGTAAGATTTGTAAATTCGCCAATAAAGGCCCTCTTTTCAGTTGCACCTGACGTATAAAAGTCTAGACTTGGCATTTCTTTGCCATCTAGTGTCACAAGCGCTTTACCTAGCTCGGTAGTTTTCAAGCCATAGATACGAATGCCTGTACCAGTAAAGGAAATAGTTGCCTGAGCTTCTGAAGCTGCACTAGAGTCGCTGTTGTTGATGTCAGCGTATTTTTCCGTACCACCGTAGAGTTCAGGGTCAGACCAGTCCTTAAACTGGGAACCATATTGGATGCGCGAATCACGATCATCTATTTTTTCAATCGTGTTACCTGCTCCTGCTAGAATCTTGAAGTAGTCTAATGAAATTTTCGAGCGCTCACTACCACGCCCTTTGTGCTCACGTTTAACACGAAGAGTCAATGTGTGAGGTCCGTCAGACAATCCTGTGAAGCGACCGATGAGACTGCCTTTTTCAGTTGCTCCAGCAGTATGGAAGTCAAGTTCGTTGACTTCTTTGCCATCAATTTTAGCAGTGGCAAGACCTAGTTCAGACGATTTCAGTCCATAGATTTCGATACCAACGCCAGTGAAAGGAATGGTGGCAGTGATGTCTTCGTCTGTGTAGTCTCCTTTTGAAAGGTCAGCAAATTTCTCTGTTCCTCCAAATAATTCTGAGTCTGCCCAGTTTCCAAAGGCAGCTCCGTACTGGATACGGCCGTCTCGGTCGTCCATCAACTCGCTATAGGTTTCGACAGTGGCCTGTTCAGAAACTTGTGTGGCAAGCTCGCCCAGCATAGCCTTGACAGTATAGGTGTAGGCATGTTGAGGATTGAGTGATCGGTCAATAAAGTGGGTTTGATTGGTTACAAATTCTCTGGTCGCAGAGGTTTGGCCAGTTTCGTCTTTCACTTGTCTTTGGATGACATAGTGGGTAGCGCCTTCTACTTGGTTAAAGGTGAGTTCGGCAGTGACACCATTTTGTCGAACTGCTGTTAGACTGGTTACACGACCAGAGAAGTGTTCAAAGGTAATGACATCACCTTTTTGTGTTGCAAGCTGGATACGATTATCTTTAAGGATCGTTGCCTTGACTGGTTTGCCATTGACCTTGATCTGACTGGATTCGATATTTGGATAGTCTACAACTAGGTCTCCACCGACATTTGAAAGGAAGGACAAGCTTTGCAAGTTTTTATCTTTCCACTTCATGCTGACTTCAAAGTTTCCTCGAGCAACCAAGCCAGAAACCTGACCGTCTTTCCAAGCATCAGGAAGGGCAGGCAATGGCGCAATATAGCCTGTATGAGATTGGAGAAGCATTTCTGCCATCCCACTGGTTGCTCCGAAGTTGCCATCGATTTGGAAAGGCGCGTGGGTATCCCAAAGGTTTTCTAGAGTTGAGTACTTGAGCTGTTCAGCGAGTAAACGATGGGCGCGGTTACCGTCCAGCAAACGAGCCCAGAGATTGATTTTATTGGCCTTAGACCAACCAGTTCCCCCATCTCCACGGTGGTTCAAGGTAGCACGTGCAGCTTCTAGGTATTCAGCTTGGTCCTTGCTAAAGAGTGTACCTGGGAAGAGACCAACTAGATGGGAAACGTGACGGTGATGATTTTCAATCCCTTCATTTGTGAATTGGGGGCTGTCCTCCTCGTACCATTCCTTGATGCGTCCCTCTTTGTTGATGTGAAGTGGTTTTAGTTTGTCAAATTTAGCCTTGACCTCTGTGACGAAATCTTGGTCGACATTCAGATGTCTAGCAACTTCCATGTAGTCGTGGAATAGTTGCCAGACTAGCGATTGGTCAAAGGTATTTCCGATGGTGATGGTACCGTGTTCTGGCGAGTAGGATGGAGAAGACACCCAACGGTCACTGGCCTGGTCATAGTGCAAGAAGGAGTTCCAGAACTTAGCGGTTTCCTTCAACATAGGATAGATCTTTTCTTTGAGATAGGTCTCATCCTTGGTGAACTTATAATAGTCATAGACGTTCTGCATCATCCAGGCGTTAGCAGCTGGAGACCAACCCCAATAGTAATTCCAACCAGGAGTAGTCCAGCCAAATGGAGTTGCTTGAGTGTGGACCAGCCAACCATTTTCTTGTCCGTCTTTGGATTCGATACCAGCATATTCTTTGGCAGCGATACGGCCATAGTAACGCATGTCGTCAATGTAATTGATCATTGGCTTGGCAGTTTCAGCAAGATTGCTCATGTAGGCTGGCCAATAGTTCATTTGCAAGTTGACATTGAGGTGGTAGTCAGCGTTCCAAGGTGGATTGTCTACAGCATTCCAGACTCCTTGGAGGTTGGCAGGCAGGACATCTGTCCGATCACGAGACGAACTGATGAGTAGGTAACGTCCGTATTGGAAGAAGAGTTCTTCCAATTTTTGCCCTTTTTCTGGGTTATAGCCTTGAAGGGCCTCTTTTGTCGTTTGAGCAGTCTTGTTTCCGCCTAGATTTAGTTTAACGCGGTTAAAGAGACTTTGATAGTCCTTAATATGGGCCTTTTTAAGTGTTTCGTAGTCTTTGGCCTTAGCTGCTTCGACAATCCCTTTAACTGTTTTTTCGAGGTCAATGTCTTTTCGATAGTTGGTTTTTGGATTCTGAGCAAAGTTAGTCTTGGCACTGAGATAGAGGGTTGCATAACTTGCGCCTGTAACGGTCAGAGTTTCGTCCTGAACAGTCACCTTTCCATCCGTTTTAATTCCTAGATAGGATGCAAATTTGAGGCCGTTATCTTTGACAGTTCCCTTTAGAAGGATTCCGTTTGCATCTGTAGTGACATGACCGTTCTTATAGTTGGAATATTCCCAAGAGTAGTTGCCATTAGCAAGCAAGTCTTCTGTCAAACTGTTCCAAAGGGTAAAGTCAAGTGTCTTGTTTCCTTTTTTGGTCAAGTGGGTCACAGTGACATCATCAGGATAGCTGGAGAAGGTTTCGCGTTTGAAGGTCGTCCCATCTTGGGTGTAAGAAGTGGTCGTAGTGGCTTCTGTGATATCCAAACCACGATGATAATCAGTTACAGTATCTAGTCCTTTCTTCTGGTTATTAAAGACCATGAAGATATCTCCAAAGGCTAGGTAACGTCCATACTGGGCGTTGTTTGGTCCAACTAGATTTTGTTCAGCTAGCTGTTTTGCTTTTTGGCGATCACCAGCTTCGAGGGCTTTACGTATCTCTGCTAAGACCTTGTAGCGATCCTTGTAGTTTCCTCCGTTATAGTCGGTGCTATCGGGTTGTGGTCCTCCTGACCAGAGGGTCTTTTCGTTGTACTGGATTCTCTCTTCCCCAATCAGACCGAAAACCTTGGCTCCCATCTCTCCATTTCCGACAGGAAGGGCTTGTTTTTCCCATCCATCATAGGAGGGAGCTGTTGGCTGATCGTAGTTGAGTTGATAGTTTTCTTGCTTTGTCACAGGCTGGTCTGCTTTTTCAGATTCCTTATTTTCTTTAGCTTCTACAATGGCTTCTTCACTAGCTTGACTATTTGTCGTCTGAGTCTCCTCAGCTGGCTTGCTTTCGGAAACTACTGGACTCTCGGTTAGAGACGGATTTGTAGTTTCAGTCGCTTCAGCTGCTTTGGGTTCACTATCAGGCTTAGTGATAGCTTCGACAGAGGTTGGTTCAGTTTGCTTGACCTCCACACTGTCCGCGGCTACAGTGTGGTTGACTAGAAAAACAGCCCCTAGTAAAACAGAAGCAGTCCCAACCGTCAGCTTGCGGATGCTATAGCGACAGGATTTCTCCCAAAAGTGTTTTTTCATAAAACCCTCCTTTGTTTGTTCGAAACCGCTTACATTTTATAAAGCAGTTTCGTTTATTTTGTTTCTATTTATCTCCTTACCTCCCATTCTAATGGTCGCTTAGCATTTGTCAATAGCTTTTTAGCAAGATACATATTTGTTGTTGTTTTTTCTTAAAAAAGTTGAATAAGTAGCAAGCAGCTCCTCTTTTCCAACTATCAACTAGATCGTTTACTACTAAAAAACAGTTGAGAGTATCCCCAACTGTAAGTGTTTATTTCGGATGTCTTTTGGCAAAGTCAACAAAGTGAAATTTTTCTAATTTATGACGACTTTCGGTGAACTGAAATTGGCGCCCGTCTTGTAGATAGACTTTTGACTTGATCGAAACGACATAAGGGTCTTTGCCAATGTCCATGAGAATCTTGTCTCGGTCACCTGTGTGGTCAATAGTAATTTCTTTCTGAGCATAATCAATATGGAGTTTGAGGTCGTCCTCTATATACGAGTAGATAGACTGCTCAGCGATTTGGCGAGTGAGATTTGGGATTAGTTCCATATCCAGATAGTCCGTATCCAGAACCGATACCAGGTCATCCACTACACGCTGGCGGACCACCTTCCAAACCATCCGAAACTCTGGGAAGCCGGTTATTAGTGAGGATTTTTTATCGATAATGATCTTGTCCAGACTGACCACATTGGTCTTAGAGCGAAGTCCAAGTTCCTGTACCAGTTCTTGGTAGCTAGTTAGGTTGGAGACAGGGAAGTTGACCGTTTCTTCTTTGACAACTTGAGAACCTTGCCCCCTTATCTTTTTGATTAATCCCTCCTCTTGGAGGAGGGACAGAGCTTTTCGGACGGTGTCACGGCTCACCTGATACTGGTTCATGAGTTCGTGCTCGCTAGGGAGAAAATCTCCGACAGCGTAAGTCTCGTTTTGAATGGTTTTTTGGATTTGCTTAAATAATTGTTGGTATTTTTTCATTTTGCTTCCTTAAATGGGTTTTTAGTCTAGTTTAATGGATACCTGTATCTATTTTACCATACAAGTGCTAGAAAATTTACAAAAATATCCTCTTTTTACAACAAACAAGTTGCCTACAAGTTTGGTATCGTTTACAATGGAACTATCAAGTCAAACTTGCTTTGACAAGTATAAGGAGAATCAAATGGGAAAATTTGAACAAGAAGCCAAAGATCTGCTTCAGGCGATCGGAGGTAAGGAGAATGTCACTGCCGTAACCCACTGTGCGACGCGGATGCGCTTTGTTCTCGGTGACGAAAAGAAGGCCAATGTTAAGGCTATCGAGTCGATTCCAGCCGTCAAAGGGACTTTTACAAATGCGGGTCAATTTCAGGTAATCATTGGAAATGACGTGCCGATTTTTTATAATGATTTTACAGCTGTTTCAGGCATTGAGGGTGTTTCCAAAGAAGCAGCCAAGTCGGCAGCTAAGAGCAATCAAAACGTGGTCCAACGTGTCATGACCACTCTGGCGGAAATCTTTACTCCGATTATTCCAGCCCTGATTGTCGGAGGCTTGATCCTCGGTTTCCGTAATGTCTTGGAAGGTGTTCATTGGTCGATGTTGGATGGCAAGACCATCACAGAATCCTCTCAGTTTTGGGCAGGGGTTAATCACTTCCTCTGGTTGCCTGGTGAAGCTATCTTCCAGTTCTTACCAGTAGGGATTACCTGGTCTGTTTCTCGTAAGATGGGAACCAGTCAAATTTTGGGAATTGTTCTCGGGATCTGTTTGGTTTCGCCACAGTTGCTCAATGCCTATGCAGTTGCCTCAACACCTGCATCAGAAATTGCAGCCAACTGGGTTTGGAATTTTGGTTATTTTACTGTTAATCGTATCGGTTATCAAGCCCAAGTTATTCCAGCCTTGCTTGCAGGTTTGAGTCTGTCTTATCTTGAAATTTTCTGGCGTAAGCATATTCCAGAAGTCATTTCCATGATTTTTGTACCTTTCTTGTCATTGATTCCAGCTTTGATTTTGGCTCATACTGTCTTGGGACCAATCGGTTGGACAATTGGGCAAGGACTTTCAGCAGTTGTCTTGGCAGGCTTGACTGGTCCTGTTAAGTGGCTCTTCGGTGCGATTTTTGGTGCCCTCTACGCTCCATTTGTCATCACTGGTTTGCATCATATGACCAATGCCATCGATACACAATTGATTGCGGATGCTGGTGAGACTGCTCTCTGGCCAATGATTGCTCTTTCTAATATTGCCCAAGGTTCGGCTGTATTTGCCTATTATTTCATGCATCGTCATGATGAGCGTGAGGCTCAGATTTCACTTCCTGCAACCATTTCAGCCTATCTCGGTGTTACAGAACCAGCCCTCTTTGGTGTCAATGTCAAATACATCTATCCATTTGTAGCTGGGATGATTGGTTCGGCCCTTGCCGGCATGTTGTCCGTTACTTTCAATGTAACCGCGGCTTCTATCGGTATCGGAGGTTTGCCAGGTATTCTCTCTATTCAACCTCAATACATGCTACCATTTGCAGGAACTATGTTAGTTGCTATTGTTGTACCAATGCTCTTGACTTTCTTCTTCCGTAAGGCAGGCTTCTTTACAAAAACAGAGGACGATACAGACTTACAGGCAGAATTCGTTGCCCAAGAAGAAGCGGAATTTGTCAGTCATGAACCAGTAACCCTTGCTCCGGTAGAAATTGTCAGCCCACTTGCTGGTCAAGTGAAAGAATTGAGTCAAGCGACAGATCCTGTTTTTGCATCAGGCGTCATGGGACAAGGTCTAGTCATTGAACCAAGCCAAGGTGAGTTGACTTCTCCAGTCAATGGGACAGTGACGGTTCTTTTCCCTACCAAGCATGCCATCGGTATTGTCTCTGACGAGGGGGTAGAATTGCTCATCCACATCGGTATGGATACAGTAGGTCTTGATGGCAAAGGTTTTGAAAGTCTTGTAGCCCAAGGAGACCACGTCACAGTTGGTCAGAAACTGATTCATTTTGATATGGATGTCATTAAGGCTGCGGGTCTCGTGACAGAAACTCCAGTTATCATCACTAACCAAGATGCTTATGCAGCGACTATTACTGGAACTTATCCAACAACTATCCAAGCTGGGGCAGCTCTCATGGTCGCTACACGAATCTAATACTCTTCAAAAATCTCTTCAAACCACGTCAGCTTTATCTGCAACCTCAAAGCGGTGCTTTGAGCAACCTGCGGCTAGCTTCTTAGTTTGCTCTTTGATTTTCATTGAGTATAATTGAAATAAAACAAACAGGGAAGGAACACAGGTTCCTCCCTTTTATCAGAAAAGGAGAAACAGATGGCACTTGATAAAGGAAAAGTAGTCTATCAAATCTATCCAAAATCATACAAAGACACCACTGGAAATGGTATTGGGGATTTCCGTGGGATTATCGAAAAAATCCCCTATCTAGCCAAACTGGGCGTGGATATGGTCTGGCTCAATCCATTCTATCCAAGCCCCCAACGGGATAATGGTTATGATATTTCAGATTATATGGCAGTAGATCCTCTTTTTGGTGATATGGCTGATTTTGAGGAGATGGTGCGTGTCGGTAAAGAACACAAGATTGACTTTATGCTGGATATGGTGCTCAATCATTGTTCAACAGAACACGAATGGTTTCAGAAAGCCCTAGCTGGGGACAAGCATTACCAAGACTTTTTCTTCATCCAAGATCAACCGACAGACTGGCAGTCTAAGTTTGGCGGCTCTGCCTGGGCGCCTTTCGGGAATACAGGGAAATATTATCTCCACCTCTTTGATGAGACCCAGGCTGACCTTAACTGGCGCAATCCCAATGTCCGCAAGGAGCTTTTCAAGGTTGTTAATTTCTGGCGAGACAAGGGAGTCAAAGGTTTCCGATTTGATGTGATTAATTTGATCGGCAAGGATGAGGTCTTAGTGGATTGCCCTGAAAATGAAGGAAAGCCAGCTTACACAGACAATCCCATCGTTCATGACTATTTGCGCATGATGAACCAAGCCACTTTTGGAACAGACGACAGTTTTATGACAGTTGGGGAAATGTCCTCGACCACCATGGAAAACTGTGTCCTTTATTCGTCACCTGACCGTCAGGAATTATCCATGACCTTTAATTTCCATCATCTCAAGGTAGACTACAAGGACGGACAGAAGTGGACCTTGGCTCCCTTTGATTTCGAAGAGTTAAAAAGTCTCTATCATAGCTGGGGCAAGGAAATGAGTGACAAAAACGGCTGGAGCGCCCTCTTCTGGAACAATCACGATCAACCACGTGCCTTGAACCGTTTTGTCGATATTCAACATTTCCGCAAGGAAGGGGCGACCATGCTAGCGGCAAGCATTCATCTGTCACGTGGGACACCTTATATCTATATGGGTGAGGAAATCGGAATGGTTGACCCAGATTATGATTCCATGGCTGACTATGTGGATGTCGAGTCCATCAATGCTTATCAGATGCTCTTAAAAGAAGGGAAAAGTGAGCAAGAAGCCTTCCAGATTATTCAGGCCAAGTCACGTGATAATTCACGCATTCCCATGCAGTGGGATGCTTCAGAAAATGCTGGTTTCACAAAAGGGACTCCTTGGCTGAAGGCAGGAAAATCCTACCCTCACATCAACGTAGAAAATGAAATCAAAGGCCCAATTTTCTCCTTCTATCAAAACTTGATTCGACTTCGTAAGGAAATGCCGATCATTTCAGAAGGAAGCTACAAACCAGCCTTTGAAGACAGTAAGCAAGTTTATGCCTTTGAACGTCAGTATGAGGCTGAAAAGTTATTAGTCCTCAATAACTTTTATGCCACAGAAGTGGAAATCGACTTGCCAGTGGTCTACCAAAATGGACAGATTCTGATTTCAAACTATGAAGATGTAGAAGTGTCTGAAAAAATTCTGCTCAAACCTTATCAAACACTGGCTATCTATGTAAATTAAACGCAGCAAGGAGCTCTCTTTCATCGAAATGCAGGGCTCCTTTTTTGTCGCCTATTACCCTTCGTGAAAGCGTAAAACAAACTAGTCAGAAAAGCCACTTTATGGTATAATATAGAAGACTCAAAAAGGAACAGGAGAAAAAGAATGGACTTACTTTTAGCAATTGTCTTGATTGTGCTAGCTTTTCTAGGAGGAGCTCTTGGAGGGATGTACTTGGTTCGTAAGCAAATCGAAAAAGAATTTGCGGACAACCCACGTTTGAACGCTGAGGCAGTTCGTGCTCTCTTGAGTGCAAATGGTCAAAAACCAAGCGAAGCCAAGGTACAACAAGTTTACCACCAAATCATCCGCCAACAAAAAGCAGCTCTTGCTAACAATAAAAAGAAATAAATAGGAAAAGTCTGGGATGAAAGTTCCAGACTTCTCACTATGTTCGATAGTTCTCAAGGATAAGACTTTTTCCTTGCATTCTATTGATATTTGATTATGATTAAGAGAGAGGCAGTTGACATTCCATCAAGCTGTCTGTCAGTTCGTTCAGGACAAGAAATCATGATGAACTATCAATCAGAAAAAGACTAGAAAGAAGACTGTATGGATAATCGACCAATTGGTTTTTTGGATTCGGGTGTCGGGGGCTTGACCGTTGTTCGTGAGCTCATGCGCCAGCTTCCCCATGAAGAAATCGTCTATATTGGAGATTCGGCACGGGCACCCTATGGCCCCCGTCCTGCTGAGCAAATCCGTGAATATACTTGGCAGTTGGTCAACTTTCTCTTGACCAAGGATGTCAAGATGATTGTCATTGCTTGCAACACTGCGACTGCGGTCGTCTGGGAAGAAATCAAGGCCCAACTAGATATTCCTGTCCTAGGCGTGATTTTGCCAGGAGCTTCGGCAGCTATCAAGTCCAGTCAAGGTGGGAAAATTGGAGTAATTGGAACCCCTATGACGGTCCAATCAGACATCTACCGTCAAAAAATCCATGATCTGGATCCGGACTTACAGGTGGAGAGTTTGGCCTGTCCCAAGTTTGCCCCCTTGGTGGAGTCTGGTGCCCTGTCAACCAGTGTCACCAAGAAAGTGGTCTATGAAACTCTGCGTCCCTTGGTTGGAAAGGTGGATAGCCTGATTTTGGGTTGTACCCATTACCCACTCCTTCGCCCTATCATCCAAAATGTCATGGGACCAAAGGTTCAGCTCATCGATAGTGGGGCAGAGTGTGTACGGGATATCTCGGTTTTGCTTAACTATTTTGAAATCAATCGTAGCCGAGATGCGGGACCTCTTCAACATCGTTTTTACACAACAGCCAATAGCCAAAGTTTTGCCCAGATTGGAGCAGAATGGCTGGAAAAAGAGATTCATGTGGAGCATGTAACTTTATGACAAACAAGATTTATGAATACAAGGATGACCAGGACTGGTATGTCGGTGTCTGGGATGTCTATGGAGGCATCTATAGCCTTATCAAAGATTCTCTCGAGCTTGAGTTTATGGATTTGGCTCGGATTTTTCGTGACGAGGAAAATGGCTTTCCGATTACGATAACGGTGATGCGCTGGTCTTCTAACTTTCGTCTGCTCTCCTTTATCGTTGAGATTTTAAATGCCGAAGCAGGTCGAAATCTAGAAGTCATCCAACGTCAGGGAGCCCTGCTCTTGGTTGAAAATGGAAAGCTTTTGCATGTCGAACTACCTAAAGAAGGGGTCGATGTTCAAGACTTTTTTGAAACTAGTAAGGTTAGAGAAACCTTGTTGATTGCGACTCGAAACGAAGGCAAGACCAAGGAGTTCCGAGCTATCTTTGACAAGTTAGGTTACGACGTGGAAAATCTCAATGACTATCCAGATCTGCCTGAAGTAGCTGAAACAGGCATGACTTTTGAAGAAAATGCTCGCCTCAAGGCAGAAACGATTTCCCAATTAACAGGCAAGATGGTGCTAGCAGATGACTCAGGTCTCAAAGTCGATGTCCTTGGTGGCTTGCCAGGTGTTTGGTCAGCTCGTTTTGCAGGTGTGGGAGCTACTGACCGAGAAAACAATGCTAAGCTCTTGCACGAATTGGCTATGGTCTTTGAACTCAAGGATCGCTCAGCCCAATTCCATACAACCCTAGTTGTAGCCAGTCCAAACAAGGAAAGCTTGGTGGTTGAAGCTGACTGGCCAGGTTATATCAACTTTGAACCCAAGGGTGAAAATGGCTTTGGCTATGACCCCCTTTTCCTTGTGGGAGAGACAGGTAAGTCAGCAGCTGAATTAACCCTGGAAGAAAAAAATAGCCAATCCCACCGTGCCTTAGCCGTTAAGAAACTTTTGGAGGTATTTCCATCATGGCAAAGCAAACCATCATTGTAATGAGTGACTCCCATGGCGATAGCTTGATTGTCGAAGAAATCCGTGACCGCTATCTGGGGAAAGTTGATGCCATTTTTCACGATGGTGACTCAGAACTCCGTCCAGACTCTCCGCTCTGGGAAGGCATCCATGTCGTCAAAGGAAATATGGACTTTTATGCTGGCTACCCAGAACGTTTGGTAACTCAACTTGGTCCAACCAAGATCATCCAGACGCATGGACACTTGTTTGATATCAATTTCAACTTTCAAAAGTTGGACTACTGGGCTCAGGAAGAAGATGCCGATATCTGTCTCTATGGTCACTTGCATGTGCCAAATGCTTGGATGGAAGGCAAAACGCTCTTTTTAAATCCAGGCTCCATCAGCCAACCACGAGGAACCATCAGAGAATGCCTCTATGCCCGTGTGGAGATTGATGACAGCTATTTCAAAGTAGACTTTTTGACACGTGACCATGAGGTTTATCCAGGCTTGTCCAAGGAGTTTGCTCGATGATTGCCAAGGAATTTGAAGCATTTTTATTGGAGCAGGAAGAGACTTTTCTTACCCCTGCTGAGAATCTAGCAGCCTTGATTGATACCCATAATGCTGACCATGCGATTTTAGTGTTGAGCCAAATCACCTATACCCGTATCCCTGTTGTGACCTTTGACAAACGCTTTGTTGGAACCATTGGTCTGAGAGATATTTTGGCTTATCAAATGGAGCAAGGTTTGACGGATGAGCAGATGGCAACGACAGATATCGTCAATATGGCCAAGACAGATGTGGCAGTTGTCGCTCCAGATTATAACATCACAGAGGTCCTCCATAAACTGGTGGATGAACCCTTCTTGCCAGTGGTAGATGATGAAGGGATTTTCCAAGGAATCATCACGCGCAAGTCTATCCTCAAGGCTGTCAATGCCCTCTTGCATGACTTTAGTAAGGAATACGAGATTCGATGCAAATGAGAGATAGGATTTCAGACTTTTTAGAGGGAAAGCAGGGCTTGTCTGCCAATTCCAAGCAGTCCTATAAGTATGATCTAGAGCAATTTCTAGATATTGTAGGTGAACGAATCTCTGAGACTAGTCTCAAGATTTACCAAGCCCAGCTAGCCAATTTAAAAATCAGCGCCCAGAAGCGAAAACTCTCGGCCTGTAACCAATTTCTCTACTTTCTCTATCAAAAAGGAGAAGTGGACAGCTTTTACCGTTTGGAATTAGCCAAACAAGCTGAAAAGAAGACTGAAAAGCCAGAGATTCTAGACTTAGACTCTTTTTGGCAGGAAAGTAATTATCCAGAAGGACGCTTGCTGGCGCTTCTTATCTTGGAAATAGGGCTCTTGCCAAGTGAGATTTTAGCCCTTAAGGTTGCAGATATCAATCTGGATTTTCAGGTGTTGCGAATTAACAAGGCTTCCCAACAGAGGATTGTCACCATACCCACGACCTTGATTCCAAAGCTAGAACCCTTGATGGGGCAGACCTATCTCTTTGAAAGGGGAGGAAAAGCCTATTCTCGTCAGTGGGCCTTTCGTCAGCTGGAGTCCTTTGTCAAGGAGAAAGGTTTCCCAACCTTATCCGCTCAAGCCTTGCGGGAACAGTTCATTCTAAGACAAATAGAAAACAAGGTCGATTTGTACGAAATTGCAAAAAAATTAGGATTAAAAACAGTCCTGACCTTAGAAAAATATAGATAATGGATATTAAATTAAAAGATTTTGAAGGGCCCCTGGACTTGCTCTTGCACTTGGTTTCTAAGTATCAGATGGATATTTACGATGTGCCCATTACGGAAGTTATCGAACAGTACCTAGCCTATGTCTCAACCCTGCAGGCCATGCGTCTGGAAGTGACGGGCGAGTATATGGTCATGGCTAGTCAGCTGATGCTGATCAAGAGTCGCAAGCTCTTGCCAAAGGTAGCAGAAGTGACAGACTTGGAGGATGACCTAGAGCAGGATCTTCTCTCTCAAATCGAAGAATACCGCAAGTTCAAGCTCTTGGGTGAGCACTTGGAAGCCAAGCACCAAGATCGGGCCCAGTACTATTCCAAAGCGCCGACAGAGTTGATTTACGAAGATGCGGAGCTTGTGCATGACAAGACGACCATTGACCTCTTTTTGGCTTTTTCAAATATCCTAGCCAAGAAAAAAGAGGAGTTCGCACAGAACCACACGACCATTTTGCGGGATGAGTATAAGATTGAGGACATGATGGTCATCGTAAAAGAGTCCTTGACTGGACGTGACCAGTTGCGCTTGCAGGATTTGTTCAAGGAAGCCCAGAATGTCCAAGAGGTTATTACCCTCTTTTTGGCAACCCTAGAGCTAATCAAAACCCAGGAGCTGGTCCTCGTGCAAGAGGAGAGTTTCGGAGATATCTATCTCATGGAAAAGAAGGAAGAAAGTCAAGAGGCACAAAGCTAGACTTGATAGAGAGGAAAGATGAGTACTTTAGCAGAAATAGAAGCGCTCTTGTTTGTAGCAGGTGAAGATGGGATCCGGGTTCGTCAGCTGGCTGAACTCCTCTCTCTGCCACCGACAGGCATCCAGCAGAGTTTAGAAAAATTAGCCCAAAAGTATGAAAAAGACCAAGATTCCAGTTTGTCTCTGATTGAGACAGGTGGAGCTTACAGATTGGTCACCAAGCCTCAATTTGCAGAGATTTTGAAAGAATACTCCAAGGCACCTATCAACCAGAGTTTGTCTCGTGCTGCCCTTGAGACCTTATCCATCATTGCCTATAAGCAACCGATTACCCGGATTGAGATTGATGCCATCCGTGGGGTTAACTCGAGTGGAGCCTTGGCAAAGTTGCAGGCCTTTGATTTGATAAAGGAAGACGGAAAAAAGGAAGTGTTGGGCCGCCCCAACCTCTATGTGACTACGGATTATTTCCTAGATTACATGGGGATTAACCATTTAGAAGAATTACCAGTGATTGATGAGCTTGAGATTCAAGCCCAAGAAAGCCAATTATTTGGTGAAAGGATAGAAGAAGATGAGAATCAATAAGTATATTGCCCACGCAGGTGTGGCCAGTAGGAGAAAAGCAGAAGAGTTGATCAAGCAAGGCTTGGTAACCGTCAACGGACAGGTAGTACGTGAACTCGCAACGACCATCAAGTCAGGCGACAAGGTTGAAGTTGAAGGTCAACCTATCTACAACGAAGAAAAGGTTTACTACCTGCTTAACAAACCGCGCGGTGTGATTTCCAGTGTGACAGATGACAAGGGCCGCAAGACTGTTGTCGATCTCTTGCCCAATGTCAAAGAGCGTATTTACCCGGTTGGACGTTTGGACTGGGATACGTCAGGTGTCTTGATTTTGACCAATGATGGGGACTTTACAGACGAGATGATTCACCCACGTAATGAGATTGACAAGGTCTATGTCGCGCGTGTTAAAGGTGTGGCTAATAAGGAAAATCTCCGCCCCTTGACTCGTGGTCTTGAGATTGATGGCAAGAAAACCAAGCCAGCTGTTTATGAAATTCTCAAAGTGGACCCAGTTAAAAATCGCTCTGTGGTACAGTTGACAATTCATGAAGGACGTAATCATCAGGTTAAAAAGATGTTTGAAGCTGTCGGTCTCCAAGTGGATAAGTTGTCACGGACACGTTTTGGACACTTAGATTTGACGGGCCTCCGTCCGGGAGAATCTCGTCGCCTTAATAAAAAAGAAATCAGCCAACTACACACCATGGCTGTAACCAAGAAATAATGAAACGAATCTTAATAGCGCCAGTACGCTTTTACCAACGTTTTATCTCACCAGCCTTTCCACCTTCTTGTCGCTTTGAGCCGACTTGTTCCAACTACATGATTCAGGCTATTGAAAAACATGGCTTCAAGGGTGTTCTGATGGGCTTGGCTCGAATTTTCCGTTGTCATCCCTGGTCGAAAACAGGTAAAGACCCTGTCCCAGACCACTTTTCCCTCAGACGAAATCGAGAAGAAAAATAAACCCAACATCATTTGATGTTGGGTTTTCTTGCTTATTTCAAAGCTTTTTGAGCGTCTTCAATCATAAGTTTAGTTGATTCAAGACCGCCTCCGCTTAGATACCAGAGGTCTGGTGTTAGTTGGATGATTTTACCATTTTTAGCAGCAGGAGTTTCAGCGATGAGGGCATTTTCTAGGACGCCGTCGTTGCTTGAGTTGTCACCGCCGATGGCAAGGGTACGGTTGATGACAAAGAGGATGTCAGGATTGATTTCTTTGACACTTTCAAAGCTGACTTCCTGTCCGTGGCGAGAGTCTTCAAATTGAGTGTCTGTTGGCTTGAATTTTAAGGTTTGGTACAAGAAAGAGAAACGAGATTGGGCACCAAAGGCAGCCATTTTTCCTTCGTTGAGGAGAATAGCAAGGGCTTTTTTGTCAGAACTTTCGTTTTTAGTAGCGACTTCATGGATGCTCTTGTCTAGGTTGGCCAATTCTTCCTTGGCTTTCTGTGTACCTGTTTCGCCGAAGGCGCTTGCTAGGGATTCGATGTTGGTCTTGGTAGAAGTCCAGTAGTCGTCCTTACTTGCTTGGAAGAGAACGGTTGGCGCGATTTCTTTGAACTTGTCTACGAATTTTTGGGTACGTGGAGAAGCGATAATCAAATCCGGCTCAAGAGCAGCAATGGCTTCTAGGTCTGGCTCAACCATGGAACCTACATTGTTGACATTTCCTGCAAGATCTTTTAGGTAGGTCGGAACAGTTTTTGTAGGCATTCCGACGATATTCTTTTCAAAACCTAAAGCGCGAATAGTATCCGCAGCACCGAGGTCAAAGGTCACAATCTTTTCAGGAACCTTTGAAAGTTTGACCTCATCTAGTGAACTTTTAATGGTTATCTCTGTTGGAGCAGAGCTACTTGTCTCTGTCTGGCTAGTGCTTGAGTTTGTATTTGTACTACATGCACCAAGTAAGAGCAAGAAGCTAGTTGCTAGGGCAGTGAGATAAAGTTTAAGGGATGTTTTCATAATTTCTCCTTTTTAAAATGTGATAACGATGTAGGGAGTCTTTTAGATAGGCTTGTTAGCTAAGAGACAGAGGGTTCTCTAACATGAGTTCAGAATAGCTAGCTATAGATACATATCTTTTTGCCATCGATATCAGCCAGAGTGATGGGGATTTCATAAAGTTGGCTGAGCAGGTCAGCCTGCATGATTTGGGCAGTTGTTCCCTTGCAGAAAACTTGGCCGTCTTTGAAGGCGACAATTTCATCCGCATACTGGCTAGCCATGTTGATATCGTGGAGGACGATGATAATGGTTTTACCGAGTTCTTCCACCAATCGTCGAAGAATCTGCATCATGCTGACACTTTGCTTGATATCGAGATTGTTAAGCGGTTCGTCCAGCAAGATAAAGTCTGTATCCTGGGCCAGTACCATGGCGATAAAGACACGTTGCAACTGTCCACCAGACAGGCTATCGATGTAGCGGTCTTTTAAGTTGGTCAGTTCCAGATAGTCCAGAGTTTCTCGGATTTTTTCCCAGTCTACTGCCTTCAGTCGACCATGGCTGTAGGGAAAACGTCCAAAGCTGACCAGTTCTTCTACAGTCAATTTGGCTTGATAATTGATCTTCTGCTTTAGGATAGTCAGTTCTTTGGCCAGTTCTTGCGAATTCCAGCTCTCGATTTCACGGCCTTTGATACTGAGAATTCCCTGATCCTTCTTGGTCAGTCTGCTCATGATGGAGAGAAGAGTTGATTTTCCAGCACCATTTGGACCAATGAAGGCTGTCAGTTTCTGAGGACTGACTTCAAGCGAAATATCTTGCAAAATATCCTGTTTTTGAATGGATTTGTCAATGTTTTCCAGTTTCACTGACGCGCCCTCCTATATAGTAAGATAAAGAATAAGAAGCCACCCACACTCTCGATGATCATACTGATGCGAATTCCCAGTGCAAAGACTCGTTCGATGAGGGCTTGCCCCAGGGTCAAGCTAATAAATCCAATCAGAATGGCTACGATAAAGAGCAACTTGTGCCGATAATCTTTGACAATCAGGTAAGTGAGATTGGCCAGCATAAAGCCGAAGAAGGCCATAGGCCCTACCAAGGCAGTCGCTGTTGAGGTCAAAAGCACGATGCCCCAGAGGAGTTCTCTCTGTTCTTTTTCAACATCGAGTCCCAGTATCTGAGCCGTTTCTCTTTGCAGGTGCAAGACATCCAGAACGACTGCTTTTCGAAAGAAAAAGATTGTCAAGGCGAGGATGATCAGAGAACCGATGGCTAGGATGGAAGTGTTGAGATGCTGAAAGGAGGCAAAGAGACTGTTCTGCAGTTTATCGTATTCATTTGGATCCATCAGAACTTGTAGGAAGGTACTGATATTTCGAAAGAGACTTCCGAGGGCTAGACAGATCAGCAGAATGAAGACCAGATCTTGCTTCATCAGCGTCTTCAAGTAACCTTGTAAGGCGAGAAAGAAGAGGGATTGAAGCAGAAGCAAGACTAGGAATTCTAAGATTGGAGACTTTCCAAGCTGTAGAAATTTGCTTTCAAATATCAGTAGTAGGGTCTGAAGCAGAACATAGAAGGATTCGATTCCCAAAATACTAGGCGTCAGGAAGCGATTTTCTGTCAGGGTTTGAAAACTAATGGTCGAAATCCCAGTCGCGATAGCTACCAAGAGATAAACGATGATTTTTTGGGAACGCAGCTTCCAGGCAAAAGCAGACAGCTGGGTGATGGGCCAAAAGTAGAGAAGACAAGCTCCGATGGCCAGAATAATGAGGAGGCAAAAGAGCTTGGTATGTTTGCTTTTAAACTGCATCTTTTTGTCCCCCTCTCCATAGAAGTAGGATAAAGACGAGGCTACCGATGATTCCTAGCAAGAGGCTGACAGACAGCTCATAGGGCCGAATCAAGACTCGAGAGAGGATGTCGCAGGCCAGAACCAGATTGGCACCGACCAGAGCGACGATGAGTTTGGTTTGACTCAGATTATCTCCATAGCGCTTGCGGACAAGATTGGGAACGATGACCCCGAGAAATGGCAAGGCACTCACGGTAATCATAGTGACGCTTGTCGTTAGTGCCACCAGAAAGAGGGCCAGTTTTTCAAGTAGGGAGTAGGAAATTCCCAAACTTTCGCTAGCTTCTTTTCCTAGATTCATGATGGTAAAGGTTTGGGACAATTTCCAAACGGCAATCAAGATAATGAGGCCTAAGAAGAGCCACTCATACTGATGGGTCTGAATCATGGAGAAGGAGCCCTGGGTCCAAGCCGTCATACTCTGAACCAGATTGAAACGATAGGCTATAACTTCTGTGACAGAACCGATAATCCCGCTATAAATGATCCCAATCAGAGGCAACATCCACCTTTCCTTTATAGAAAAAATAGTCATAAAGGCCAGGAAGAAGAGGGTAAATAAAATGGATGATCCAAAAGCAAAGAGCATCTTTTGGGTCAGACTCGCAGACGGAAAGACAAAGAGGCTTAACACCATTCCCAGTTTAGCGGCTTCTGTCGTTCCGACTGTGCTTGGAGCAGCAAACTGATTTTGAGTGATGGTCTGCATGAGGAGTCCTGCCATGCTCATACTTGATGCTGCAAGGAGAATACTGATGGTTCTTGGAAGACGCGACTCTTGAAAGAGAAGCCAGGTCTGTTGGTCAAAAGCAAAGAATTTTTCCCAAGAAAAATCACTGGTTCCAATGGTAATGGAGAGAAAGACTAGGAGTAGAAGTAAGCCTGTTAAAATATGAGAGAGTTTCATACCCCGTCCTTTCGTGTGGATTTGGTATCGAAAGATACCTGCGGATATAAATGTAACACGATTTTTTAATCTGTCAATAAATTTTCTGACAATTTAATGTAAAAAGAAAGAAAAATTCCTGAAATAACATCTACCCCTCTCTTTTATTGGAAAAACTGAGTAAAAACCAATCCACCTTCCCACTATCCTTCTCCTATAAAAAGTGGTAAAATGGAGGACAGAAAGAAGGAACTGATATGACAACATTATTTTCAAAAATCAAAGAAGTAACAGAACTTGCTGCTATCTCAGGTCATGAAGCGCCTGTCCGTACTTATCTTCGTGAAAAGTTGACACCGCATGTGGATGAAGTGGTGACAGATGGTTTAGGTGGCATTTTCGGTATCAAGCATTCAGAAGCTACCGATGCGCCCCGTGTTTTGGTCGCTTCTCATATGGACGAAGTTGGTTTTATGGTCAGCGAAATTAAGCCAGACGGAACCTTCCGTGTGGTTGAAATCGGTGGCTGGAATCCAATGGTAGTCAGCAGCCAACGCTTTAAACTCTTTACTCGTGACGGTCGTGAAATCCCTGTGATTTCAGGTTCTGTTCCTCCACATTTGACTCGTGGAACAGGTGGACCAACCATGCCAGCTATTTCAGATATTGTTTTTGATGGTGGTTTTGCGGATAAGACTGAGGCAGAAAGTTTTGGCATCCGTCCGGGTGACACGATTGTCCCTGATAGCTCCGCTATCTTGACAGCTAATGAAAAAAATATCATCTCAAAAGCTTGGGAC
This sequence comes from uncultured Streptococcus sp., assembly GCA_963555095.1. GTDB lineage: Bacteria > Bacillota > Bacilli > Lactobacillales > Streptococcaceae > Streptococcus. The sequence continues at coordinate 25,975 of CAUVUZ010000002.1, forward strand.
AACCGCTACGGTGTCCTCATGGTAAGCGAGCTTGCAGAAGCCTTGTCAGGCCAAAAACTGGGAAATGAACTCTATCTTGGTTCCAACGTCCAAGAAGAAGTTGGTCTCCGTGGTGCTCATACTTCCACAACCAAATTTGACCCAGAAGTTTTCCTAGCAGTTGACTGCTCACCTGCTGGTGATGTTTATGGTGGCCAAGGCAAGATTGGGGATGGAACTTTGATTCGCTTCTACGATCCAGGTCACTTGCTCCTCCCAGGTATGAAGGATTTCCTTTTGACAACGGCTGAAGAAGCTGGCATCAAGTACCAATACTACTGTGGAAAAGGCGGAACGGACGCTGGAGCAGCTCATCTGAAAAATGGTGGTGTCCCATCTACAACTATCGGTGTCTGCGCTCGTTATATCCATTCTCACCAAACTCTTTACGCGATGGATGACTTCCTAGAAGCTCAAGCTTTCTTGCAAGCCTTGGTGAAAAAATTGGATCGTTCAACGGTTGATTTGATTAAAAATTATTAAACATTAGGGAGGTGGTCAGGATGGCAGAAGAAAATCTAGAAAGCCTTATAAAAGATCTCTATAACCATGCCCGTCAGGGCTTGAGTGAAGATTTAGTTGCTGCTCTCCTAGAGACTGCTAAAAAACTGCCTACTACAAATGAGCAATTACTAGCAGTCCGACTCTCAGGTCTGGTCAATCTTGAACTGTTCAGAAATCCCAAACATCCAGCACCTGAATTGATCAATTTGGCGCGCTTTATCAAAAGAGAAGAAGCCAAGTACAGGGGCACTGCAGTTTCTGCTATCATGTTTGGGGAACTCTTTAAAATGCTTTGATTCCACTGCGAATCAAAGCATTTTTTTATATGTCAGAAAAGACATTCTTGATGAGGAGACGAAAAAGCTATCCCATTCAGGATAGCTTTTAGTTTATTAGATTTGTTCAGCGATGACCTTTTCAGCAAGGTTCATGGCGTGGTCGGATACACGAGTGTAGTGGGAAATGATGTCGATAAAGTTGACCCCAGCTTGTGTTGAACACTCGCCCTTGTTAAGGCGTTTGATGTGGGTCTTTCTGAGAACACGTTCCATATTGTTGATTTCTTTATGGCGTTCAATCAGACTTTGAGCTTTTTCAATATCGTTATTTTCCACACTATCAAGTGCATCTTTGATAAATGCAGTTGTTGCTTGATAAATCTCAGCTAACTCCTCCAAAGCTGCTTCAGAGAAATGAACATCTTTGCGTTGGAGGTAGTCTGTTAGGTTGAGCAAGCCTTCTGCGTGGTCCCCAATACGTTCCAAATCACGAGATGAATCAAGGATGTTAGTCAACACTTCGCTTTCCTTTTGGCTCAAGGATTCGCTTGAGAGCCTGATGAGGTAACGAGTGAGTTTTTCATCGATGGTGTTAATGGCTTCCTCTGTCTTGTGCCCTTTTTCAGCTACCTTTTCATCCAAACCGATGATATAGTTATAAGAAAGGTCAAAAGCTTTTGCTGCATAGTTCCCTAAGTGCAAAAGTTCTTTTTTGGCATTTCCGAGGGCGATAGAAGGAGATTGTTGGATAAGTTGTTCGTCGAGATAAAGAGGCTCGTACTTGACAACCTCGTCTTCACCAGGGATGAGCTTGGTTACAAAGTAGGCCAAGGCTCCGATGAATGGAAATTGTACAATGGTGTTACTTACGTTAAAGGCACCGTGAGAGAAGGCGATGGTCATCTCAGGTGAGAGGTGAAGGAGTGCCTGGAAGTACTCGATCATAGCAGTGAAGGGGCCTAATAAGATCAAGCAAAGAATAGTTCCCAAAACGTTAAAGGTAACGTGGGTTGCTGCAACGCGCTTTGCAGAGACATTGGCTCCAGCTGCCGCGATGATAACGGTTAAGGTTGTCCCGATATTATCCCCGAAGAGAACTGGTAGTGAACCTTTAAGGTCAAGGAAGTTACCTGCATAGAGTCCTTGTAGAATCCCGATTGTCGCAGAAGAGGCCTGAATGAGGACGGTAATCACTGCACCGGCTACTACTCCTAAAATAGGATTTTGTCCCAAGGTTACCATATATTCCTTGAATTGTGGTAAATCTTTAAGCGGGCTCATACCGGCACTGATGAGGTTGAGAGCGTAGAAGATTCCCCCGACACCAAACAGGATGCGCCCGATATTATTTGCTGTTCGATTTTTTGTAAAGAAGAGGAACATGGTTCCAAGGAAAATCAAGGGCAAAGCATACTCACCCAGCTTGAAACCGATGATAAAGGAAGTAACAGTGGTTCCAATATTGGCTCCCATGATAATTCCGATAGCCTGTCTAAGAGTTAGAAGACTAGCGCTAACCAGTCCAACCGTGATAACTGTAACCCCTGTACTTGACTGAATCAGGGCAGTCACGACAATCCCAACTAGAACGCCTAAAAAGGGATTGCTGGTATACTTGTCAATGTAAAAACGAAGGCGATCTCCAGCAGCTTGTTGCAAACCGTCTCCCATGGTCTTAATACTGTATAAAAACAGTCCTAGACCTCCTAAAAAGTGAAATAAAATTTCCTGCCAATTAATGGACATTTCTTTTTCCTCCGAAAAATAATCGCGGAATTTCTCCTATTCTATTTTAAAGGATAATAGGAAATCCCACAAGTGTTTTCTTGATATTTTAGTAAGAAATCGCTAACTTTTTTAAATTTCTTCCTTAAATAGTATTCTTACCTCAAGTATAAATGTCTGCAAGGATTATATCCAAATTTAACTGTTTTTTATCCTAGTTATAGTTTATGCGTGAAATGGATTGACATCGCTTTCATATAAGATAGAATGAAGATAATCCTGTTCTGATGATTGATTGTGGGAACAGTTACTTTTTTTTGTTCTATTAGGAGGATAAGATGAAAGATCTATTTTTTGAAAAACGTTGCCGTTACAGTATTCGAAAGCTGTCAATCGGAGCTTGTTCCTTGATGATTGGTTCAGCTTTATTTGCGAGTCCAGCTCTTGCCGAACAGGTTGTTGTCCCTGAGACAGTTGCCAATACAAGTGCTCACGCGACAAGTACGAGTGAAACTGCTAATCCAGACACCACAGCCCTCGAAAAACAATTATCGGAAACTGAAAACAAAGTAGCTGAGCAACCAATTTCAGAAAACACTCCAGCAATAACTAATCTAGTTAATGAAAAAGAAGAAGCGAAACCAGCTCCGACAGAAACAGCTGAAAAACCAACTGATAAAGAAGGAGTCAAGCCTGAGGAAGCTCCTCAAGTGGTTGACAATAAAGCCGACAAACCAAGTTTAGCAGACGTTCCTAAAAATGAAGAGAAGAGTCTCCGACCTAAAGAAATCAAGTTTGATACTTGGGAGGATTTGTTGAAATGGGAACCAGGTGCGCGTGAGGATGATCCTATCAACCGTTCTTCTGTTGAACTCGCTAAGCGCCATAGAGGCCAGTTGGTCAACGAAAAAGCAAGCAGAAGAGCCAAGGTTCAGGCGCTGGCAAATACCAACTCGAAAGCTAAAGACCACGCTTCTGTTGGTGGAGAAGAATTCAAGGCCTATGCTTTTGACTATTGGCAATACTTGGATTCAATGGTCTTCTGGGAAGGTCTAGTCCCTACTCCAGATGTCATTGATGCAGGGCACCGCAACGGAGTTCCTGTTTATGGAACACTTTTCTTCAACTGGTCAAACAGCATTGCTGACCAAGAGAAATTTGCCGCTGCTTTGAAACAAGATGAGGATGGCACCTTCCCTATCGCACGAAAACTCGTCGATCTCGCTAAATACTATGGCTTTGATGGCTATTTCATCAACCAGGAGACAACGGGTGAATTGGTAGAACCTCTTGGTGAAAAGATGCGCCAGTTCATGCTCTATACAAAAGAATACGCGGCTAAAGTCAACCACCCAGTCAAGTATGCTTGGTACGATGCCATGACCTATAAATATGGTCGTTACCACGAAGATGGTCTTGGTGATTACAACTACCAGTTCATGCAAAAAGAAGGTGACAAGGTCCCTGCCGATCAATTCTTTGCCAACTTCAACTGGAACAAGGAAAAGAATGACCACTCTGTAGAGATGGCTAAATGGCTAGAGCGTAGTCAATATGATGTCTTTGCAGGCTTGGAATTGCAACAAGGTGGTTCTTACAAGACCAAAGTCAAATGGGATGCCCTCTTAGATGAAAAAGGCAAGTTGCGTTTGTCACTTGGACTCTTTGCGCCAGATACGATTACCAGTCTAGGAAAAACAGGCGAAGACTACCATAAGAACGAAGATATCTTCTTTACAGGATACCAAGGAGATCCAACGGCTCAAAAACCAGCAGACAAAGAGTGGTATGGGATTGCCAATTTAGTTGCTGACCGCACACCAGCAGTGGGGCGCACTTTCACTACCTCCTTTAATACAGGCCATGGTAGAAAGTGGTTTGTTGACGGTAAAGTTTCTAAGGATTCTGAGTGGAACTATCGCTCTGTTTCAGGTGTCTTGCCAACGTGGCGCTGGTGGCAGACTTCAACGGGGGAAAAACTTCGTGCAGAATATGATTTTACAGATGCCTACAATGGTGGGAACTCCCTTAAATTCTCAGGTGATGTAGCTGGTAAGACAGACCAGGATGTGAATTTGTATTCTACCAAACTAGAAGTGACTGAGAAAACCAAACTCCGTGTTGCCCACAAGGGTGGAAAAGGCTCTAAAGTTTATATGGCCTTCTCTACGACTCCAGACTATAAATTTGATGATGCAAATGCATGGAAGGAACTTACGCGATCTGATGATTGGACAAATGAAGAATTTGACCTCAGCTCACTAGCAGGTAAAACCATCTATGCAGTCAAACTCTTCTTCGAGCATGAAGGGGCTGTAAAAGATTATCACTTTAACCTAGGTCAATTAACAATTTCAGACAATCACCAAGCACCACAAGCGCCGACAGGCCTCTCTGTATTGAAGCAATCTCTTAAGAACGCCCAAGAAGCTGAAGCAGTGGTCCAGTTTGCGGGTAACCAAGATGCAGATTTCTATGAAGTCTACGAAAAAGATGGAGATAACTGGCGTTTGTTGACAGGTTCATCTGCTTCAACCATCTACTTGCCAAAAGTTAGCCGCTCTGCTAATGCGACTGGTAGGACTCAGGAATTGAAAGTCGTTGCAGTTGGTAAAAATGGACTTCGTTCTGAAGCAGCGACGGCATCCTTTAACTGGGGGATGACAGTTCAGGATACAACTCTCCCAAGACCTTTAGCTGAAAATATCGTTCCAGGTGCAAAGGTCATCGGTAGCACTTTCCCAAATACTGAAGGTGGAGAAGGCATTGAAGGTATGTTGAACGGTACCATTACTAGCCTGTCAGATAAGTGGTCTTCAGCTCAGTTGAGCGGTAGTGTCGATATTCGCTTGACCAAGCCACGTACCGTTGTTAGATGGGTCATGGATCATGCGGGAGCTGGTGGTGAGTCTGTCAACGACGGTTTGATGAACACCAAAGACTTTGACCTTTATTATAAAGATGCAGATGGTGAATGGAAACTAGCTAAGGAAGTCCGTGGCAACAAATCACACGTGACAGATATCACTCTTGACAAACCAATCACTGCCCAAGACTGGCGCCTAAAAGTTATCACTTCAGATAATGGGACGCCTTGGAAAGCTATTCGTATCTACAACTGGAAGATGTACGAAACCTTGGATACAGAAAGCCAAAATATTCCAATGGCTAAGGTAGCTGCCCGTTCACTTGGAAACCATCAAGTTCAACTTGGCTTCTCTGATGTTCCAGCGGGTGCAACTATCACCGTTTACGACAAGGCTGATTCACAAACGCCAATTGCAACCTTGAAGTCTGAAACTGGAGGCGACTTGGCAACAGCACCATTGGCTTTTGACAAACAACCAACTCTCCTCTACTATCGTACCCAACTACCTGGCAAAGAAATCAGTAACACCTTGGCAGTAGCGATTCCGCAGGATGAGAGAAAAATTGTTGCAGTTAGTCTTGAAAAAGGGCCTAAGAAGACGGTTTACAAAGAGGGAGAAAAACTTGATCTCAGAGGCGGAACACTCCGTGTTCAATACGAAGGGGGACAAGCCGATGAGCTGATCAACCTTACTCACTCAGGTGTGACTGTATCTGGCTACGACGCCCATCAAAAAGGGGAACAAAAGCTCACAGTTAGCTATCTTGGACTTCCAGTAAGCGGTGACTTGAAGGTACAAGTGACTGGTCAAGATGAAGGAAAACCAAAGGAAGTAGCAGGTCTGTACGTTGCTCAGAAACCGAAAACGGACTATCTAGTAGGAGAGCAACTGGATCTTGCAGAAGGGCGCTTCGGCGTTCTCTATGATGATGAGACAGAAGAAAGCCATACCTTCACAGATCAAGGTGTTGAAATTACGGGCTACGATGCTCAAAAGACTGGTCGTCAGACCTTGACCCTTCATTACAAGGGGCACACCGCTGAGTTTGATGTCTTGGTTTCTCCAAAAGCAGCTGTTAACGATGAGTACCTCAAACAAGAAATTACTGCTGCCCAAGGCCGTCAGTCAACCCTTGCCTACACCTTCTCAAGCGAGGACAAACAAGCAGCACTAGTAGAGAAGCTCACTGCAGCGAAAACTGTAGCAGAAAACCACAATGCTAGCCAAGAAGAAGTCAACCAGGCTTTGAATGAGTTGAAACAAGCAGGGACAGACTTAGATGGAAATCAACGTTACCAAACTGCTAGAGAAGAATTGGAAGGCTTGCTCGAATCCGTCCGTGAAAAAGATCCTAAAGCTGAGTTGATTGAACAAGCAGAAACTTTGTTGGCTTCAGAGATGCCAACTCCACAAGCTTTTGCGGAAATGAAAGAAAAGCTGAATAAGAAAGTAGCTCCTGCAGAAGAAAGTCACCACGTTGGTAGCATGGATCCAAATGAAGTAGCTCCAACAGTTGAAGTCCTCCCTGAACTAGTTGTTGAAACTGAAACAACAGCCTATGAACACCAGGAGCGACCAAGTGCAGCCCTTCTCAAAGGCCAACGCCGTGTTGTGCAAGCAGGAGTTGAAGGTCAAGTTCGTCACTTTGTAGAAGTAGATACCCAAGGCAAACGCACTCTTCGTTCGACTGAGGTAGTCAAGGAAGCAATCCCAGAAATCACCGAATTTGGTACAAAAGTTCTCTCAAGCAACCAGCCAGCTGAAGGTGTGAAAGATTTAGTTCTAGAAATTCCGAAACTAGAAGTTGAAGAAGAATCAGTGGACTTTGAACGCCAAGAACGTGAAACCCCAGAACTTCTTAAAGGTCAACGCCGTGTTGTGCAAGCAGGAGTTGAAGGCCAAGTTCGTCGTTTTGTAGAAGTAGATACCCAAGGCAAACGCACTCTTCGTTCGACTGAGGTAGTCAAGGAAGCTATCCCAGAAATCACCGAAGTTGGAACAAAAGTTCTATCAAGCAACCAACCAGCTGAAGGTGTGAAAGATTTAGTTCTAGAAACTCCGAAACTGGAAATTGAAGAGGGAACAGTTTCCTTCGAACGTCAAGAACAGCCAAATGCGGATCTTCTAAAGGGACAACGCCAGCTGATTCAAGCAGGAGTTGAAGGCCAAGTTCGTCGCTTCGTAGAAGTCGATGCTCAGGGCAAACGTATCCTTCGTTCGACTGAGGTTCTCAAGGAAGCTATCCCAGAAATTGTTGAAGTTGGAACGAAAGAAGAACCAGTATCACAAACAAGGAACCAAGCGCCTTTAGTAGCACCGACAAAAGTTGAAGCAGCAAGCAAAGAGCTTCCAAATACGGGAGCGACAAAAGATGCCGGTCTAGTAGCTATGGGTCTTCTCGGAGTGATGAGTGGCTATGGACTTGTAGCTTTGAAAAAGAGAGAAGATTAATCGGATTTAGAATTCTTGGATCTTCTCATATAAAACTAAAAATAAGGTTTGACTGCAGATCGGTCAAACCTTGTTTTAATTACTTATTTGATGAGGTCTTTTTAGAGTTTATTTAAAAAATACTAGTTTCAGTTGCAATAAAGAACCGGAAAAGTTTAGGGTTTTTCTATCTCTTTTGCGGATTTTGTGATATAATTAACACGTATAAAAAAAGAAGGAGTCATATCTAATGGCAAAATTGACTGTTAAAGACGTTGACTTGAAAGGGAAAAAAGTTCTCGTTCGTGTTGACTTCAACGTACCTGTTAAAGATGGCGTGATTACCAATGACAACCGTATCACTGCAGCTCTTCCAACTATCAAGTACATCCTTGAACAAGGTGGACGTGCAATCCTCTTCTCTCACCTTGGACGTGTAAAAGAAGAAGCAGACAAAGAAGGTAAATCACTTGCTCCTGTAGCTGCTGACTTGGCTGCTAAATTGGGACAAGAAGTTAAATTTATCCCAGGTGTTACACGCGGTGCTGAATTGGAAGCAGCAATCAACGCTCTTGAAGATGGACAAGTTCTCTTGGTTGAAAACACTCGTTACGAAGATGTTGACGGCAAGAAAGAATCTAAAAACGATCCTGAACTTGGTAAATACTGGGCATCACTTGGAGATGGTATCTTCGTAAACGATGCATTCGGTACAGCTCACCGTGCACACGCATCTAACGTTGGTATCTCAGCAAACGTTGAAAAAGCAGTTGCTGGTTTCCTTCTTGAAAACGAAATTGCTTACATCCAAGAAGCAGTTGAAGCTCCAGAACGTCCATTCGTGGCTATCCTTGGTGGTTCAAAAGTTTCAGACAAGATCGGTGTTATCGAAAACTTGCTTGAAAAAGCTGATAAAGTCCTTATCGGTGGTGGGATGACTTACACATTCTACAAAGCTCAAGGTATCGAAATCGGTAACTCACTTGTAGAAGAAGACAAATTGGATGTTGCGAAAGCTCTTCTTGAAAAAGCAAACGGCAAATTGATCTTGCCAGTTGACTCAAAAGAAGCAAACGCATTTGCTGACTACACTGAAGTGAAAGATACTGAAGGTGAAGCAGTAGATCCAGGCTTCCTTGGTTTGGATATCGGTCCTAAATCTATCGCTAAATTTGATGAAGCCTTGACTGGTGCGAAAACAGTTGTATGGAACGGACCTATGGGTGTATTTGAAAACCCTGACTTCCAAGCTGGTACAATCGGTGTCATGGACGCTATCGTGAAACAACCAGGCGTGAAATCAATCATCGGTGGTGGTGACTCAGCTGCCGCAGCAATCAACCTTGGTCGTGCAGACAAGTTCTCATGGATCTCTACTGGTGGTGGAGCATCAATGGAACTCCTTGAAGGTAAAGTTCTTCCAGGGTTGGCTGCACTTACAGAAAAATAAGCTTTCGTAAATGAAACGATGAAAAGAGGAACTTTGTTTCCTCTTTTTCTTGTAGCTTGAATTAAAAACGTTTCCGATTGATTTTGGCTCATAAAATCAACTAAATTATGATAAAATGGAAATAGAAAGTTGAGATTATGGGTTATTTTAAAAAATATAAATTTGATAAGTCACAGTTTAAGCTTGGTCTACGAACCTTTAAAACCGGAATTGCTGTTTTTCTAGTTCTCTTGATTTTTGGATTCTTTGGTTGGAAGGGGCTTCAAATTGGGGCTTTGACAGCGGTCTTTAGTTTGAGAGAAAGCTTTGATAAGAGTGTCCATTTTGGAACTTCACGTATCTTAGGAAATAGCATCGGAGGTTTTTATGCTCTTGTCTTTTTTCTCTTAAATACCTTATTTCAAGAAGCCTTTTGGGTGACCTTGCTGATTGTGCCAATCTGCACCATGTTAACCATTATGACAAATGTTGCCATGAACAATAAGGCGGGAGTTATTGGTGGTGTAGCAGCTATGTTGATCATTACCCTATCAATACCGAGCGGAGAAACATTTTTGTACGTGTTTGCTCGTGTATTTGAAACTTTTATGGGTGTTTTTGTCGCAATACTCGTAAATTATGATATTGATCGCTTCAGAAATCTTTTTGAGAAAAAAAGAAAATAATGTTATATTTTGTGACATTATCAATTGACGTATGTATTTTTTTAGACTATAATAGACAGAAAGAAGGAAATTGTGAATGAAGGAAAGAGAATTTCGCCGAAATATGGCTGTTTTTCCTATCGGCAGTGTTATGAAATTGACCGATCTCTCGGCGCGTCAGATTCGTTATTATGAAGATCAAGAGTTGATAAAGCCTGATCGAAACGAAGGGAACCGTCGCATGTATTCTTTGAATGACATGGATCGTTTGCTTGAAATCAAAGATTATATTTCTGAAGGTTTCAATATCGCTGCTATTAAGAAAAAATATGCTGAACGTGAGGCGAAATCCAAGAAAGCAGTGAGCCCAACGGAAGTGCGTCGTGCACTTCATAATGAGCTCCTCCAACAGGGACGCTTTGCTTCAGCACAGTCACCTTTTGGTCGCGGTTAGGCAATCGCAAGTAGTCAAAAATTAAGGAGAAAAACCATGCCAATCACAGCTGCAGATATTCGTCGTGAAGTCAAGGAAAAAAATGTTACCTTTATTCGTCTCATGTTTTCAGATATCTTGGGGACGATGAAAAACGTCGAAATTCCTGCTACAGATGAACAGTTAGACAAGGTCTTGTCAAATAAAGCCATGTTTGATGGATCTTCTATTGAAGGTTTTGTACGTATCAATGAGTCAGATATGTACTTGTACCCAGACTTGGATACATGGACAGTCTTCCCTTGGGGAGATGAGAATGGAAGTGTTGCAGGTTTGATCTGTGATGTCTATACAACAGAAGGTGAACCATTTGCAGGTGACCCTCGTGGCAACCTCAAACGTGCTCTTCGTCACATGGAGGAAGTGGGATTCAAATCCTTCAACCTTGGTCCAGAACCAGAATTCTTCCTCTTTAAGCTGGATGAAAATGGCGATCCAACTCTTGAGGTAAATGACAAGGGTGGCTACTTCGACTTGGCCCCTACTGACCTTGCAGACAATACGCGTCGTGAAATCGTAAATGTCTTGACCAAAATGGGATTTGAAGTAGAAGCGAGTCACCACGAGGTTGCGGTTGGACAACATGAAATTGACTTCAAGTATGATGAAGTCCTCCGTGCCTGTGACAAGATTCAAATCTTTAAACTCGTTGTTAAAACCATTGCTCGAAAACATGGTCTTTACGCAACCTTTATGGCAAAACCTAAATTTGGTATTGCTGGATCAGGTATGCACTGTAATATGTCCTTGTTTGATGCAGAAGGAAATAATGCCTTCTTTGATCCAAATGATCCCAAAGGAATGCAGTTGTCTGAAACAGCCTACCATTTCCTTGGTGGTTTGATCAAGCATGCTTACAACTATACTGCTATCATGAACCCAACAGTTAACTCATACAAACGTTTGGTTCCAGGTTATGAAGCGCCTGTTTACATTGCTTGGGCTGGTCGTAATCGTTCGCCACTTGTGCGCGTGCCTGCTTCACGTGGTATGGGAACCCGTCTTGAGTTGCGTTCAGTGGATCCGATGGCAAATCCATATATCGCGATGGCAGTTCTTTTGGAAGTTGGTTTACACGGTATTGAAAACAAAATCGAAGCACCAGCTCCAATCGAAGAAAACATCTACATCATGACGGCAGAAGAGCGTAAGGAAGCTGGAATCACAGATCTTCCATCAACGCTTCACAACGCCTTGAAAGCTCTGACTGAGGATGACGTGGTCAAGGCAGCCCTAGGTGAACACATCTATACGAGCTTCCTCGAAGCCAAACGTATCGAGTGGGCTAGCTATGCAACCTTTGTGTCACAATGGGAAGTTGATAATTATCTAGACCTTTACTAATATAGAAGAAAGATTGCCTGAGGGCGGTCTTTTTTTGCGTTTTATATCGAGATGTGATATATTTTATATAACGAGGTGCGATATATTGAACTGAATGGGAGGTAGTTATAAATGGAATTAGCGGATAAGATTCGTCGGGTCTATCTTCCGATGACGGAAACAGGATTTTATATCTTGTTTTGTCTACAGAAGGAGAATCATGGATATGGTATTACACAAAAGGTTAAGGAGATGACAGATTCGCAAGTTTTGATTAGTCCTGGAACTATGTATGGAACCTTGTCGAAAATGGAAAAGGATGGCTTGATTTCCTTTGTCCGAGAGGAGGAAAAACGTAAAATCTATCAGATTACAGACTTGGGACGCAAAGTCTTAGATATTGAATTGAAACGTATTGAACGACTCTACAGAAATAGTCGGGAGGAAGGATGATGGAAAAGAAAATTGTTTACCGAATTTTTACAATTGCGGATTATGAGAGGGAGGCTCTATACTTTAGAGAAATGCATGCTAAGGGCTGGAAGCTTAAGGAAGTGAGTTACTCTAACTTAGTAGTTGCGGTTAAGTATACTTTTGAAAAGTGCCAACCGGAGCAGGTGTCTTATCAGTTGGATTTTTATCCCATGAAAAAATCAGAGAGAGCCTCCTATTTACAACTATTTAAAGACTGTGGATGGGAGCATATTATAGATTTTAATGGTTTTTCCTACTTTAGAAAGCTTCATTCTGGAATTGAGTTGGATACTGAGTTTGAAATCTATAATGACGCTACTGGGAAGTTAGCCATGGTCAAACGGATTTTAATAATGCGGATGCTTCCTATTTTGATTCTTTTTTCAGCTCTACTACCGGTTTTCTCAAAGTTTCTCAGTGGAGGTAGTTCTTTCAGTTGGGTAATGTTTTGATTGTTATTATGGATTGTGTTTTATTGATAGTTTTTGCGATTCAGATTTCTTATATTTTTTGGAGATTGTTCCAAAAGTGGAAAGAATTATCTGATAGCTGAAACAATACTTGTTTTCTGATTTGGAGGTCAGGCAATGAATAGCAAAGTACAATTTCGGATTTTCACCATTATTGATTTGGACAAGGAAGAAGATTATTTGCATGAGATGCACTTGAAAGGTTGGAGATATAGAACTAGTCGTTTGGGCTTTTTCTATTTTGAGCAATGTCAACCGGATGATGTCATCTATCAGATCTATGATTCTAGATTTCTTAGAAAGCATAAGCATGAACTACAAGGTTTTAGAAATAGCGGTTGGGAATTGATAGAAACAGGTTTTTGTTCAATTCTTCGTAAACCAACTTCTGATATACTTTCAGAGGAGAAAGTCTATATGAGTAAGGGTCTCGGATGGGAAGTGATGCGGTCTAGACTTCGTTCTTGTATAGCTGCTCTCTCAGGTGGTCTTGTTGTTTGCATGAGTTTATTTAGAGAAGATCTTTCTATGTCTTTCTTTATTATTTTTCTTTTATATGCTTGCTTAATTTCTTATCTGATCTATAGATATTACAGACTTAAAAGGAAATACCAAGTAGATGAAAGGTAAGTTTCTAGGTCCTCAGACTGATTTTTAGCACTCTTAATAAAAGAGTGCTAATTTTTTGAGTTTTTGTCTTGACATTCTCTTTCAAGGGTGTATAATAGAATCATGAGTTAGCACTTGATTGCATAGAGTGCTAATCGATCGGACAGAGAGGAGTGATGAGATGGTTACAGAGCGTCAGCAGGATATTTTAAATCTGATCATTGACATCTTTACCAAAACGCACGAACCTGTCGGATCCAAAGCCTTGCAAGAGTCTATTAACTCTAGCAGTGCAACCATTCGTAATGATATGGCGGCTTTAGAAAAGCAAGGTTTGCTTGAGAAGGCGCATACTTCAAGCGGTCGGATGCCAAGTGTTGCTGGTTTTCAGTACTATGTGAAACACTCACTGGATTTTGACCGGCTGGCTGAAAATGAAGTCTATGAGATTGTCAAAGCCTTTGATCAGGAATTCTTCAAACTGGAGGATATTCTACAAGAGGCAGCTAATGTCTTGACAGACTTAAGTGGCTGCACAGTTGTAGCGCTAGATGTTGAGCCGAGCAGGCAACGGTTGACAGCCTTTGATATCGTTGTTTTGGGACAACATACAGCCTTGGCAGTATTCACCCTAGACGAATCCCGAACGGTTACCAGTCAGTTTCTGATTCCAAGGAACTTCTTGCAGGAGGATTTGCTGAAGCTTAAGGCAATCATTCAGGAACGTTTCCTAGGTCACACCGTTCTAGATATTCACTACAAGATTCGGACGGAGATTCCGCAGATTATCCAGCGTTACTTTACAACAACGGACAATGTCATGGATCTTTTTGAACATATTTTTAAAGAAATGTTCAATGAAAATATTGTGGTGTCGGGCAAGGTCAATCTTTTGAATTTTGCCAATCTCGCAGCCTATCAGTTCTTTGACCAACCACAGAAAGTGGCTCTGGAGATTCGTGAAGGTCTGCATGAAGATCAGATGCAAAGCGTCCGTGTTGCGGACAGTCAAGAATCCTGTCTAGCTGACCTAGCAGTGATTAGCAGTAAATTCCTCATCCCTTATCGAGGATTTGGAATTCTTGCCATTATCGGTCCAGTTAATCTGGATTACCAGCAATTGGTTAATCAACTCAATGTTGTCAATCGAGTACTAACTATGAAACTCACAGATTTCTACCGCTATTTGAGTAGTAATCATTATGAGGTGAGTTAAACATGAAATTACATAAATTCCTAAAAAGGAGGCGAAAAATGTCTGAGGAAATAAAAAACGAAGAAGTAAAAGAAGAGGAAGTTGTTGAAACAACTGAAGAAACAACTCCTGAAAAGTCGGAATTAGACTTGGCAAATGAACGTGCGGATGAGTTTGAAAATAAATACCTTCGTGCTCATGCGGAGATGCAAAACATCCAACGTCGTGCCAATGAAGAACGCCAACTCTTGCAACGTTATCGTAGTCAAGACTTAGGAAAGGCTATCCTCCCTTCTTTGGACAACCTTGAGCGTGCGCTTGCCGTTGAAGGATTGACAGATGATGTGAAGAAGGGCTTGGAGATGGTGCAAGAAAGCTTGGTTCATGCTTTGAAAGAAGAAGGCATCGAAGAAATCACAGCGGACGGAGCATTTGACCATAACTACCATATGGCAATCCAGACTCTCCCAGCAGACGATGAACACCCAGCAGACACCATCGCTCAGGTCTTCCAAAAAGGCTACAAACTCCATGACCGCATCCTACGCCCAGCCATGGTAGTGGTCTATAACTAGGCAATTCTGACGGTTGCTGAAGCAACTCGTCAGAAAACGGCAATCGCTATGGCGTTTGCCTAGCCTCCTTACTAACTCGTCGTCGAAATAAAATCGATTTCGACTTCTCGTGTCGTAACATAATTGAAACCTTGTCCGAAACGACAATAAACTATGAAGAAAGATAAGAAATTGTTCAGCTTTGCAATAGTGAGCGGAGCGAACCAAAGGCGATACTCTTCGCCGTGGCGCTATTCGCGCAAACTTTGAGACCTTAGGCTCAAAGTTTAGTCAAAGAGATTGATAAAGTCAAGCTCTGACGGCGCCGCCACCTAAGAAGAGTACCAAAAAGAAGATAGAATATAAAATTTAAGGAGAAAAACACATGTCTAAAATTATCGGTATTGACTTAGGTACAACAAACTCAGCAGTTGCAGTTCTTGAAGGAACTGAAAGCAAAATCATCGCAAACCCAGAAGGAAACCGCACAACTCCATCTGTAGTGTCATTCAAAAACGGAGAAATCATCGTTGGTGACGCTGCAAAACGCCAAGCAGTTACAAACCCAGATACAGTTATCTCTATCAAATCTAAGATGGGAACTTCTGAAAAAGTTTCTGCAAACGGAAAAGAATACACTCCACAAGAAATCTCAGCTATGATCCTTCAATACTTGAAAGGTTACGCTGAAGAATACCTTGGTGAAAAAGTAACCAAAGCAGTTATCACAGTTCCAGCTTACTTCAACGATGCTCAACGTCAAGCAACAAAAGACGCTGGTAAAATCGCTGGTCTTGAAGTAGAACGTATCGTCAACGAACCAACTGCAGCAGCACTTGCTTACGGTTTGGACAAGACTGATAAAGAAGAAAAAATCTTGGTATTCGACCTTGGTGGTGGTACATTCGACGTATCTATCCTTGAATTGGGTGACGGTGTCTTCGATGTATTGTCAACTGCAGGGGACAACAAACTTGGTGGTGATGACTTTGACCAAAAAATCATCGACCACTTGGTAGCAGAATTCAAGAAAGAAAACGGTATTGACTTGTCTACTGACAAGATGGCAATGCAACGTTTGAAAGATGCAGCTGAAAAAGCTAAGAAAGACCTTTCTGGTGTAACTTCAACACAAATCAGCTTGCCATTTATCACTGCTGGTGAAGCTGGCCCTCTTCACTTGGAAATGACTTTGACTCGTGCGAAATTTGACGATTTGACTCGTGACCTTGTAGAACGTACAAAAGTTCCAGTTCGTCAAGCCCTTTCAGATGCAGGTTTGAGCTTGTCAGAAATCGACGAAGTTATCCTTGTTGGTGGTTCAACTCGTATCCCAGCCGTTGTAGAAGCTGTGAAAGCTGAAACTGGTAAAGAACCAAACAAATCAGTGAACCCTGACGAAGTAGTTGCTATGGGTGCGGCTATCCAAGGTGGTGTCATCACTGGTGATGTTAAAGACGTTGTCCTTCTTGACGTAACACCATTGTCACTTGGTATCGAAACAATGGGTGGTGTCTTCACAAAACTCATCGACCGTAACACAACAATTCCAACATCTAAATCACAAGTCTTCTCAACAGCAGCAGACAACCAACCAGCCGTTGATATCCACGTTCTTCAAGGTGAACGCCCAATGGCAGCAGATAACAAGACTCTTGGGCGCTTCCAATTGACAGACATCCCAGCTGCACCTCGTGGAATCCCACAAATCGAAGTAACATTTGACATTGACAAGAACGGTATCGTATCTGTTAAAGCTAAAGACCTTGGAACTCAAAAAGAACAAACAATCGTCATCCAATCAAACTCAGGTTTGACTGACGAAGAAATCGACCGTATGATGAAAGATGCAGAAGCAAACGCTGAAGCAGATAAGAAACGTAAAGAAGAAGTTGACCTTCGTAACGAAGTAGACCAAGCAATCTTTGCTACTGAAAAGACAATCAAGGAAACTGAAGGTAAGGGCTTTGACGCAGAACGTGATGCTGCCCAAGCTGCCCTTGATGACCTTAAGAAAGCGCAAGAAGACAACAACTTGGACGAAATGAAAGCAAAACTTGAAGCATTGAACGAAAAAGCTCAAGGACTTGCTGTGAAACTCTACGAACAAGCCGCAGCAGCCCAACAAGCTCAAGCAGGAGCAGAAGGTGCACAAGCAACAGGAAACGCAGGCGATGACGTCGTAGACGGAGAGTTTACGGAAAAATAAGATGCAAAGCCCGTTAAAACCTCACAGTGAAAATAGGAAATCTGACGCAGAAAC
Source organism: uncultured Streptococcus sp. (assembly GCA_963555095.1). Lineage (GTDB taxonomy): Bacteria > Bacillota > Bacilli > Lactobacillales > Streptococcaceae > Streptococcus. The sequence continues at coordinate 43,296 of CAUVUZ010000002.1, forward strand.
TTTAGTTTCTAGGAAGATTTGCACCCAAAAGTGGCCATATCTGTAATTCGCTAACGCGAAAACAGCTACGTCTCTTTTTCACGATGGGATGAGGTGTAAGGAGACTGTTATGAAAGTTAGAGAATTAATTAAGGAACTGAAAGAGCGAGGTTTGGATGTTCATGATGAATACGCATTAAAATCTAATCCTCCATATGTTGCGTTATACTACTCTGAAAAGATGCGTGGTAGGAAGTTTTTAGAAATTTATGAAGATAAAAATAATGATGTTACTCGGGTGAAGTTTCATAAAGAAACAGTTTCGCCCACTTCTCTACTGGAATTTATTGAAAAAACGGGAGATGGTAGCCCTATCACGAAACAAATAAAAGTTGGAAACGGTAGCAATGAAGATTATATTGAGGTTGCTATTTCTAGTTACAACGTAGTCAAAGAGCTTTGTCAAATTAGAAAAAAATGACGCTATAATTTCCATTTTTAAATGCTTAATTACTCAAGCTGAGAAGACAGAGGTTGCAACCCAGCCTCTGTTTTTCGGTAAAAAGGGACTGAACCTGATTTGTTTGGGTTTTGTCTCAACAATATAAAAGAAAGGAATTGAACTCGACCTAAATTCTCGGAAAAAAGATAAATCTGCCTAGGAGCATCGCTCCAGCGTCAGATTTCCTATTTTTCAGTCGAATTTTACGGTCTTGGTATCTTGTATGAACAATACTGAATTTTATGATCGTCTGGGGGTGTCAAAAAACGCTTCGGCAGACGAGATCAAAAAGGCTTATCGTAAGCTTTCCAAAAAATACCACCCAGATATCAACAAGGAGCCTGGTGCTGAGGAAAAGTACAAGGAAGTTCAAGAAGCCTATGAGACTTTGAGTGACGACCAAAAACGTGCAGCCTACGACCAATATGGTGCTGCGGGTGCCAACGGTGGCTTTGGTGGTGCTGGTGGTTTTGGCGGATTTGACGGAGCAGGTGGTTTCGGTGGTTTTGAAGATATCTTCTCAAGTTTTTTCGGAGGAGGCGGAGCTTCACGCAATCCAAATGCTCCTCGTCAAGGGGATGACCTCCAGTACCGTGTGAACTTGACCTTTGAAGAAGCTATCTTTGGAACGGAAAAAGAAGTCAAATACAATCGTGAAGCCAGCTGTCGTACATGTAACGGATCTGGAGCTAAGCCAGGAACAAGTCCAGTCACTTGTGGACGCTGTCATGGCGCTGGTGTTATTAACGTCGATACGCAGACTCCTCTTGGTATGATGCGTCGTCAAGTAACCTGTGATGTCTGCCATGGTCGTGGAAAAGAAATTAAAGATCCATGTACAACTTGTCACGGTACAGGCCATGAAAAACAAGCTCATAGCGTACATGTGAAGATTCCTGCTGGTGTGGAAACAGGCCAACAAATTCGCCTAGCGGGTCAAGGTGAAGCAGGCTTTAACGGTGGACCTTACGGAGACTTGTACGTGGTGGTTTCAGTTGAAGCTAGTGATAAGTTTGAACGTGAAGGAACGACTATCTTCTACAATCTGAACCTCAACTTTGTCCAAGCAGCCCTTGGAGATACTGTGGAAATTCCAACCGTGCATGGCGATGTTGAATTGGTCATCCCAGAAGGAACTCAGACTGGCAAGAAATTCCGTCTACGTGGCAAGGGAGCACCGAGCCTTCGTGGCAGTGCTGTTGGTGACCAATACGTTACTGTCAATGTCGTGACTCCGACAGGTTTGAACGACCGTCAAAAAGCAGCCTTGAAGGAATTCGCAGCTGCAGGTGACTTGAAAGTCAATCCAAAGAAAAAAGGCTTTTTTGACCACATAAAAGATGCCTTTGAAGGAGAATAAAGTAAAAAGAGCCGATTGGCTCTTTTTACTTTATTCTTTGAAATTTTATCATTGGAGCAATCACTCTTCGGCTGATTTGCTACCAGACTTTTGAGTGAGCAAGCCAGCCGCATCCATCTCCTGAATGAGTTGCTTGATTTCTGCTTCTTTACCAGATTTCACGGTGATGGTATCAATGTGGTTGATTGCCGAATTATCCTGAATATCCACTAAAGTCAAAGCTTTTTCATAGAATGCAATTCCTTTTTTAAGACTTTTCTGATCCTTCCAAAAGAGAAGTGAGTAATTAGGGTTAAATGTCTTTCCTTTTTCTTGGAGATACTTCTCGCTTTCCTTCTCTAAAAATTGGAATAAGCCATGATTGAACAAGTTATCCCCTACTTTATAGTAGGAAATCTCTCCTGTCTGGAGGACATAGACTTCGAGTCGGTTTTTGGTGAGTTTTGGACTTTCCTTTAGGACGGGGTGGCTATTGATAACTTCATCAGAGAATGTCACATAAAAATCTAAGCCCCCTCCCTCGTATTGATAGTGTCCATCTGATTCGACTTTCTCAGGAGGGAGGTCAAGGGAGATAAAGATTTGTTTTAAGGTTTCATTCCCATTTCGGATGTCACTCGGTGAAGCCTTGAAAAGATTGGCCACTAGTAGAAATGCTAGGGCTGCAAGCAGGCAGAGACAGCCGCAAATAATCGCGATGACCTTCGCTAGAACTTTTAAAAACTGTTTCATTTTCATTCCCTCCCTTTTCTGTTCGAATCTAGTAATCCAAAATGGATTTAAGGAAAGTTGGAGGTTTTCTTATTCTTGTTTTTCTTCTTGGAGGATCGCCATTCTGGTTTGGAAATCTTTTTCCAAGACTTTAAATTTATAGGTTAAGTCTTTTTGGTATTCCTTTATGAGTTCTTTTTGTTGGTTGATGATTTGTAGGCTGTTTTGGATGACATCCAAATCCTCCTTCATAGCTTCGACACGGTCGCTAGTATCCATCAACTCCTCTGTGATGGCCTGGCGATTTTTTACGACAAAATAACTTCCAGCTGCAGCTCCTGCGAATAGCAGTAGATTTGATAGTTTCATGGCATCTCCTTAGGCATTTCTAATAGTTTCAGCGACTTGGGCAAGTTTGTCAAAGTCAGGTTCGTGGGCGATAAAGTCAATCTTGAGGTCATCTTCTGCACCGTAGCGAGGTACGAGATGCACGTGAGTATGAAAGACTGTTTGACCAGCAACTTCCTCACAGTTGGCGATGATGTTCATTCCGGCGGCCTTGGTAGCCTTCATGATTTTTTGAGCCACTGTTGGCACTTGGGCAAAGAGTTGGCTGGCACTTGCGGGGTCCATCTCCAAAAGATTGCGATAGTGTTCTTTTGGTACGACTAAGGTGTGTCCAGGCGTTACTTGAGAGATATCAAGAAAGGCAAGAACCTGCTCATCTTCGTATACTTTTGAAGCAGGAATCTCCCCTGCGATAATCTTACAAAAAATGCAATCTGACATAAAATCCACCTCTACTGTATTGAATTTTGATATAATATAGCTACATTATACCAGATTCGGAGAAAATATGTTAGAAATTAAAAACCTGACAGGAGGCTATGTTCACGTTCCTGTCTTGAAAGATGTGTCCTTTACAGTTGAAAGTGGGCAGTTGGTCGGTTTGATTGGTCTCAACGGTGCTGGGAAATCAACGACTATCAATGAGATTATCGGTCTTTTGACACCTTATAGTGGGGAAATCAAGATTAATGGTCTAACCCTGCGAGAAGATGCGGCCAATTACCGCAAGCAGATTGGCTACATCCCAGAGACGCCTAGCTTGTATGAGGAATTGACCCTCAGAGAGCATATCGAGACGGTTGCTATGGCTTATGGTATCGATCAGAAAGTGGCTTTTGAGCGTGTAGAACCTTTGTTGAAAATGTTTCGTTTGGATCAAAAATTAGATTGGTTTCCTGTGCATTTTTCCAAAGGAATGAAGCAGAAGGTTATGATTATCTGTGCTTTTGTGGTGGATCCGAGTCTTTTCATCGTGGATGAGCCTTTTCTTGGCCTCGATCCACTGGCTATTTCCGATTTGATTCAGCTTTTGGAAGTGGAAAAGCAAAAAGGCAAGTCTATCCTCATGAGTACCCACGTGCTGGACTCGGCGGAGAAGATGTGTGACGCCTTTGTTATCCTCCACAAGGGAGAGGTGAGGGCCCAGGGGAACCTCCAGCAACTGCGCGAAGCCTTTGACATGCCCGAGGCTAGCTTGAACGACATTTACTTGGCTCTGACCAAAGAGGAGGAGCTATGAAAGACTTGTTTTTAAAGAGAAAGCAGGCTTTTCGTAAGGAGTGTGTCGGTTATTTGCGCTATGTTCTCAATGACCACTTTGTCTTATTCCTGCTGGTTCTCATTGGTTTTCTAGCTTACCAGTACAGTCAACTCTTGCAAGATTTTCCTGAAAATCATTGGCCCATCCTCTTGTTTTTGGGAATTGTATCTACCTTGCTTTTGGCTTGGGGAGGAATCGCGACCTACATGGAGGCACCTGACAAGCTCTTTCTCTTAGTCAGTGAAGAGGAGGTTAAGTCCCACCTCAAAG
>CAUVUZ010000003.1:0-46814 GCA_963555095.1 uncultured Streptococcus sp.
TCTTCACCCCAACGTGGGTATTCACCGATTGTTTCGTAATCGTAGATGTAGCCATCTTCATCACGGATTGGTTTAACAGTAGCGTATTTAATCGCTGACAATGTATCAACAGTGTTGGCAAATCCACAGATACCGAATCCCATGTTGGCACGTTGTTTAGTTGGCAAGAAGGCCATTTGAACAGCTTCGTAGTTGTACTTGTCAGTCATGTAGTGGATGATGTTCAAAGCATCTACGTATGTGTCAGTCAACCAGTCCAGAGATTTTTCAAAGTTCGCTTTAACTGATTCGAATTCAAGAACTTCGTCACGGATAGGATCGATGTCAAATACTTTGTAGTCTTTGTGAACATCGTCGTAACCACCGTTCAAACCAGTAAGAAGGGCTTTCAAAACGTTAACACGAGCACCGAAGTACTGGATGTTGTGGCGTTGTTCTTCATTTTCTGGGTCAAGTGGTGACACACAGCATGAGATACAGCTCATTTCACCATATCCATCTTTAGCCATTGTTGTTACACCTTCGTATTGGATAGAAGAGTGTTTATGGCTCATATGCATACAGTAGCGACGGAAGTTGTATGGCAATTTGTCAGTCCAAAGAACTGTCAAGTTTGGCTCTGGAGAGTTACCGATGTTGTCAAGAGTGTTCAAGAAACGGTAGTCCATCTTAGTAACACGGTGACGACCGTCGTTACCCATACCAGCCATAGAAGTTGTGATGAAGGTTGGGTCACCTGAGTACAATTGGTCATAAGCTTTTGTACGAGCAAATTTAACTGTACGAAGTTTCATAACGAAATCATCAACAAATTCTTGGATTTCTGATTCAGTGAATGTACCACGAGCAAGGTCACGTTCTGCAAAGATATCAAGTACGATTGGCACACGTCCTAGAGATGTAGCAGCACCGTTGATAACACGGCAGACAGCCATGAAGGCGATGTTAACCCATTGGATAGCTTCTTTCGTGTTCATCGCTGGTTTGCGGACATCAACTCCGTAAAGGTCACCCAAGCGAACAACTTGTTGCAATGCTTGGTATTGAAGATTTACTTCTTCACGAAGACGGATTGTTTCTTCATCAATTTCTTTAATTGCATTCCAGTCGTTTACTTTTTCTTGCATCAAATAGTCTGCACCGTAAAGAGCAAGACGTGCGTAAACACCGATGATACGTCCACGTGAGTAGGCATCTGGAAGACCAGTTACAGTGTGAGCGTGACGAGCACGACGGATGTTTGAAGTGTAGGCACGGAAGATACCGTCGTTAACTGTTGTTACGTATTTAGTGAAGATTTCGTGAACAGCTGGATCTGGTTCATATCCATTTTCCTTCAAAGTAGTTTCAGCCATACGGATACCACCTTTTGGCATGAAGTTCAATTTGAAGAGTTCATCGTTTTGGATACCGAAGATAACTTCGTTTTCTTTGTCAATAAATCCAGCAGGAATATCAGCAATAGATGTTGGACGAGTGTCCATTGGGAAACGAGTTTCTTCGTAGTGTGCTTTTGTTTCTTCTACAATCTTTTTAATGTGAAGTGAACGTTCTGTTGGTCCAGCAAGGAAGCTTTCATCTCCATCGTAAGGTGTGTAGTTAGCTTGAACGAAGCGAGAAACGCTTGCCTTTTCTTTCCAATCTACGCCTTTGAAGCCTTCCCAAGCTTTGTCAAAAATGTCTTGTGCTTCAACAACTGTCTTAACAACCATGTTAATGTCCTCATTTTTCTTTCTAGTAACAGTCATCTGTTACATTCATGAGACCAGTATACCATACAGTAACCGATTTCAACAAGCGAAAAAAGGCTTCTTTATTACTTTCTTTTCTAATACAGTCTGTTTTTCGGCGCAATCTGTATTATATATTTGAAAGAATAAGTACTCTTTTCCATTTTTTCAGAAAAAAAGGTATAATGAATAAAAAATAACATTAGAAAGGAAGCAAAATGCTCATATTTCCATTGATTAATGATTTGTCCAGAAAAATCATCCATATCGACATGGATGCCTTTTTTGCTGCGGTGGAAATAAGAGACAATCCTAAGTTAAAAGGAAAACCTGTCATCATTGGGAGCGACCCCAGACAAACTGGCGGACGGGGAGTTGTGTCTACTTGTAGCTACGAGGCGCGAGCCTTTGGCATTCACTCTGCCATGAGTTCTAAAGAAGCTTATGAGCGTTGTCCTCAAGCCATCTTTATCTCCGGAAATTATGAAAAATACAAAACTGTGGGACTTCAGATTCGAGCTATTTTTAAACGCTATACTGATTTGATTGAACCTATGAGTATTGACGAGGCTTACTTGGATGTGACGGAAAATAAACTTGGTATTAAGTCGGCAGTCAAAATAGCTCGCCTCATCCAACAAGATATCTGGCAGGAACTGCACCTGACTGCTTCTGCTGGCGTTTCTTACAATAAATTTTTAGCTAAAATGGCCAGCGATTACCAAAAACCACATGGTTTGACAGTCATCCTCCCTGACCAAGCCCAAGAATTTCTCAAACAAATGGATATTGCCAAATTTCATGGTGTAGGTAAGAAAACAGTAGAAAAGCTTCATGAAATGGGCATTTATACTGGTGCAGACTTATTGGACGTCTCAGAAGTTACTTTAATCGATCGCTTTGGCAGGCTTGGTTATGATCTTTATCGAAAGGCTCGTGGTATTCACAATTCTCCAGTCAAGTCCAATCGCATTCGTAAGTCCATTGGCAAGGAGAAAACCTATGGGAAGATTCTTCGGGATGAAGAAGACATCAAAAAAGAGCTGACTCTTCTCTCGGAAAAGGTAGCTCTCAATCTCAGTAAGCAAGACAAAGCTGGAAAAATCATTATCCTAAAGATTCGTTACGCTGACTTCTCCACTCTAACTAGGCGGAAAAGCCTCCCGCAAGCTACACAGGACGCTAGTCTGATTTCTCAAATTGCCCTTCAACTCTACGAAGAACTAGCTGAAAAAGAGAAAGGCATTCGTCTACTAGGAATTACAGTGACAGGATTTTAAAAAGCTTGAAGGAATCTCCCTTCAAGCTTTTTTCTTATACAAATAAACGCACAAAACTATAGAGCAACAAGACACTACCGAGTACGATACGGTATTTCCCAAATAGTGTAAAGTCGTGCTTCTTCACATAGCTGGTCAAGAAACGAATAGCAACCATGCTGACCGCAAAGGCTACTCCCATAGCAACCAAGAGCAGGAATAATTGCCCAAAACTCAAGAGCTGACCTGCCTTAATAAATTTGAAAATCTTTAAAGCACTAGCTCCGAACATAACAGGAATTCCGAGATAGAAGGTAAACTCCGTTACAACAGAGCGGCTTGTTCCATTCAACAAACCACCGACGATAGTAGCACCTGAACGACTTGTTCCTGGTAAAAGGGCGAGGACTTGGAAGAGTCCGATGTAAAGAGCTGTTTTATAAGGCAACTTGTCTAGCTCTGTTACTGTTGGTTCAATAGCTTGCGCCTTATTTCGTTTTTCAAGATAGATAAAGGCAACACCATAGATAATCAACATAATAGCAACTGAAACCATGTTGTGGAAGTTGGCATCAAACCAATCATCCAATTTAAAGACCAATAGCAAAGGCAAGGTCGCAACGAAAACTTTTGACCACAACTGCCAAGTTCGACGAACTTCGACCTTGTTTTTACCAGGTTTGAAGGGATTGAGCTTGTTAAAGTAAATGACCATAACTGCTAAAATGGCACCAAGCTGGATGACAACATTAAACATGGACATGAAAGCTTCATTTTGGTCCTTGTATTGGACAAATTCTTCAACCAAAATCAAGTGTCCAGTACTTGATATGGGCAACCATTCTGTAATTCCTTCAACAATCCCAAAAAAGATTGACTTCAAAATTTCAATAAAATACATACATTACTCCTTTTTCTGTCCTCTATTATAGCATAATTTCGGATGTTGCGATAGATTTTTTAGAAGGCGCCGATGCTACCTCCACCTCCGCCTCCTGAGAATCCTCCGCCAGAACTTCCACTTCCAGAAGATACAGAGTAGCTACTTGCTGTGTTTGCAATACTAGCATAGTGGCTCATTTGAGCAGTTGAATGATAGAACATACTGTGCCAGCCATAAGCTACATAAAGATTAATATCTGGGTTCTCAACTTGAATCTGATAAGATTTCATCAAATGACTCACCTTGTCCGCATAACCAAATAAAGTAGCATAGACAAGGAGGCGATTCCAAAGAACAATACTCTCTAATTCGGCCTTGTCTAGATGAGCGATATCGCGAAGCATGTTTTCAAAACTAGTCCAGAGATAGTATGCTTCTAGTCCTTCTTCGTTTAAAACACCATCACGAGTATCAAATCGGGTCGTCCAATAATAGACGGCAGCTAACATCAAGCCTGCAAATCCAAGGATAAGAAGTGGCAGGGAAAGATACCCGTGGGCATCCAAACTGTACAAGAACCAGCCAAAACCAACGAAAGCAGGTAGAAGCGTAGAGACACCTATCGTCAATCGCAAGATTTTTTCTCCATTACTCAGTGGACGATAGTAATCTGGAAGTTGCAAAGAGGAAACCCGCTTTCTCACCCCATCCTGCATCTGCTTCAGAGCTCGCTCGAAAGACGACTTAAGCTTACGTCCTGTTTTCTGAATCTGTTTTTCATCAGCTGCTTTTGCACCTTGGTAAAGACTAGTTGACACTTGGTAATCTGCAAACAAATCTGAAACAAGCACTTCTTCTCTTCCTGAAAAGACCAAATTAAGGCAATCTTTTTCAAAACTTGCCAATCCTTTTTCTTTTACGACTTTTAGACGGACCTCATCTCCATTTGAGATGATTGAAACATTTCCACGGTCGATCACATCCAATAAAGTTGCCTGAACGAGTTGGTCAAAGGTGAATTTCCCTCCTCCCTTGGTCAAGGGACTGACTTCCTCTAAAGAAGTGGAGTAAACAGCTTCCGATAGAACCATCGGTTCTAAGTCCATTGGCGGTTCATAGAGACGATGATTTTTAGCATATTTCTTCGATGGAGAGGTTTTTCTTCTGTAAATGCAGTAAAAAATAATACTAAAGACTAAGGAAAGTGAGAGTAGCAAAGGGATAATCCACATAACTAGAGCTTTGCTCTGAGCTTTTTCAGCAGTAATGGATTCCTCTATTTTTTCAAATTCTGCTAAACGATTGCCTTTCAATCCCTGATCCAAAGCTGTTTCGAAATCTTTTCTAGGCCAATAGGCATGCAATTCAACCCCACGCTGACGAGGTAGGTTCTGTAAATGAACACGATAATCACCATCTATCTTTTCTACCTTGCCCTCTGTAAAGAGTTTCCCTGTATGAAAAAACAATTTTTCTGCTCCATTAAAGCCCGTTACTCGAAACTCAAAATTTTCGATAGGTTCTGAACTATCCGTCAGAGGTTGCCAATTAAGTTCCGCGATATCATCATATAGAAATAGGAGATTTTTTAGTTGCCATGTGATTACCACTTCAACAGTATCTCCCTCTTGGCCTGGATTATACACTTTTACAGTATAACCTTCCGATTCTTCTATCACTTCACTATTGACATTCTCAATGGCAGCAGCATTTTTCCATACCTGAATCTTCGGACTGGAATCTATTTCAAAGCCCTTTGGCATCTTACCAGCACGGCCAAGTCCTACTAGTTGCCCATTAAAATCCTCATCAAAATGATAGACTACTTTCTCCCTAAATTCTGCCGTATTATCTGCATGAATATACAAATCACCTTGATAAGAGCGAATCTTGAAATCAACCGCAAAAACAGAGAGTGGTAAAATACAAAACAAGCTAAATAAAAGCACGAAAAAAGTCTTTTTCACAACACAATCCCCCTTTTTATCTTTGCTATCATTATATCATTTTTTATAAGTAAAGGCTTACTTGTATTGAAAATCTCACTATTTTTCGATACAATAGAGAGAAGTCATTTTTAGACTAGAAATAGGAGAAAACATGAAAAAATTATGCTTATCTATCCTTGCTAGCCTAGCCCTTACACTGGGACTAGTTAGCCAGGTCCAAGCTGACGAATATTTACGCATCGGGATGGAGGCAGCTTACGCCCCCTTCAACTGGACCCAAGACGACGATAGTAACGGCGCTGTCAAAATCGACGGTACCAACCAATATGCCAATGGCTACGATGTCCAAATCGCTAAAAAGATTGCCAAAGATTTAGGTAAGGAACCTTTAGTCGTTAAAACCAAGTGGGAAGGACTTGTTCCTGCTCTTACTTCTGGCAAAATCGATATGATCATTGCAGGTATGAGCCCAACGGCTGAACGTAAACAAGAAATTGCCTTTTCAAGCAGTTACTATACTAGTGAACCTGTTCTATTGGTCAAAAAGGACTCCGCCTATGCCAACGCCAAATCTTTAAACGACTTTAGCGGAGCAAAAATCACATCTCAACAAGGCGTTTACCTTTATGACCTGATTTCTCAAATTCCAGGTGCCAAAAAAGAAACAGCCATGGGGGATTTTGCTCAGATGCGTCAAGCACTTGAAGCAGGTGTCATCGATGCCTATGTTTCAGAACGCCCTGAAGCCCTGACCGCTGAATCTGCCAACTCCAAATTCAAGATGGTCCAGCTTGACAAAGGCTTTGAAACCGGAGAAGAAGACACCGCTATTGCCATTGGGCTTCGCAAGGACGATAGTCGCATCAGCCAAATCAATGCCAGCATCGAAACCATTTCTAAGGACGAACAAGTAGCTCTCATGGATCGGATGATTAAAGAGCAACCAGTGGAGGCGACAACAACGGAGGAAGACAGTAGTTTCTTTAGTCAAGTCGCTAAGATCCTTTCTGAAAACTGGCAACAACTCTTGCGTGGTGCTGGTATCACACTCTTAATCTCCATTATCGGGACCATCGCAGGGCTTATTATCGGGCTTGCAATCGGAGTCTTCCGTACGGCCCCTCTATCTGAAAACAAGGCCATCTATGGCTTGCAAAAACTACTTGGCTGGATCCTTAATGTCTATATTGAAATTTTCCGTGGTACGCCTATGATCGTTCAATCTATGGTTATCTACTACGGTACAGCACAAGCCTTCGGTATTAACCTTGACCGTACACTGGCTGCCATCTTCATCGTTTCAATCAACACGGGTGCCTACATGACAGAAATCGTCCGTGGAGGTATCCTAGCAGTCGACAAGGGACAGTTTGAAGCCGCAACGGCTCTTGGTATGACTCATAATCAGACCATGCGCAAGGTTGTCCTCCCTCAGGTTGTTCGCAATATCTTACCTGCTACTGGTAATGAGTTTGTCATCAATATCAAAGATACCTCTGTACTGAATGTTATCTCTGTGGTGGAACTCTACTTCTCTGGTAATACTGTCGCAACTCAAACCTATCAATACTTCCAGACATTTACAATCATCGCCGTGATTTACTTTGTCCTCACCTTCACAGTGACCCGTATCCTACGCTTCATCGAAAGACGCATGGACATGGATACCTACACTACAGGTGCTAATCAAATGCAAACGGAGGACTTGAAATAATGAATCAACCCATTCTTGAAATTAAACACCTCAAAAAATCCTATGGACAAAATGAAGTCTTAAAAGACATCTCTCTGTCAGTCCACAAAGGAGAGGTTATCTCTATCATCGGGAGCTCAGGAAGCGGAAAATCAACCTTCCTACGTTCTATCAACCTACTTGAAACACCTACTGAGGGGGAAATTCTCTATCGCGGAGAAAACGTCCTTGCAAAAGGCTATGACCTTACTCACTATCGTGAAAAGCTCGGAATGGTTTTTCAATCCTTCAATCTCTTTGAAAACCTCGATGTTCTCGAAAATACGATCGTCGCCCAAACGACTGTCCTTAAACGAGAACGCTCTGAAGCTGAAAAAATTGCCAAAGAAAATCTTGAAAAAGTCGGCATGGGAGAACGCTATTGGCAAGCAAAACCAAAACAACTCTCTGGTGGCCAGAAGCAACGTGTGGCCATCGCACGCGCCCTCTCCATGAATCCTGACGCCATCCTTTTCGACGAACCAACATCTGCCCTTGACCCAGAAATGGTCGGTGAAGTCCTTAAAATCATGCAAGACCTGGCTCAAGAAGGTCTGACTATGATCGTCGTCACCCACGAAATGGAGTTCGCCCGCGATGTCTCACACCGTGTTATCTTTATGGATAAGGGTGTCATTGCCGAAGAAGGCAAGCCAGAAGACCTCTTCACGAACCCTAAAGAAGAACGGACGCGAGAATTTCTTCAGCGCTACCTCAAATAACAAACAAAGACTGCATAAAATATGTAGTCTTTTTACTAACTCTTTGCAAAACAAAAGGCAGATCCATTTTAAGAATCTGCCTGTAAGCCTAGTTTAATCTTCAAATTTTTCATGGTTCTTGTCATAAAAATCAATCAAGCCTAGGGCTGTTTCAAATGAAATATTTTTCACTTTTGCACGACCTTGTGCCAAAGCAATAATTGACATTTCACGTGCATTTGTTTCCTTAGAGATACGGTAACCTGTGATTTTCTTATCACGAACCCAGCCAACAACTGATTCTACTTTTTCAAAGTTTGATTTAGCCATGTTCTTCTCCTATTTTGTTCTTTACGATACTGAAATATATCCATTCTTTTAGGATTATCCAAAAAACATCTACTTATTGAAAACAAATAATGAATTGTTATTACTTAGCTTTTAAAGCTGATAATATGCTTGTTCGTATATCTTCAACTCCATCAGGATTTGCTGGTAGGAAGATGGTGTTATTGCCCTTATTGTCTGCGAAATTATTCAAAGTATCCAAATACTGATTTGTTAATAGAATGGACATAATCTGGGCTTCCGTGAGTTCAACATTGGCTCCTTTTAATTCTTGAATAGAATCAGCAAGTCCGTCAACAATAGCCTTACGCTGTTCTGCAATCCCTACCCCGTGTAGGCGATCTTTTTCTGCCTCTGCTTCTGCCGCTGTCACGATTTTAATCTTATCTGCTTCTGCAAGTTCTTGCGCAGCAACTCTCTTACGTTGGGCAGCGTTGATTTCGTTCATTGATTGTTTTACTTCAGCGTCAGGCTCAACCTTCGTAATCAGTGTTTTTACAATGATGTAACCATATGTAGACATTTCTTCTGCTACTTGCTTTTGAACTTCTAATGCGATTTCATCTTTTTTCTCAAATAGTTCATCCAAGGTCAATTTCGGTACAGACGAACGCAAGGCATCCTCAATATAGGATTTGATTTGAGCTTCTGGTCTCATTAGTTTATAGTAAGCATCTGTGACATTGTTTTCATTCACTCGATACTGAGTCGCCACATTCATGGTCACAAATACATTATCTTGTGTTTTTGTTTCCACGACGATCTCACTTTGCAATAGACGCAACTGCACCCTGGCTGCAATTCTATCGATTCCAAAAGGTGCTCGTACATGAATACCACTATTACTCAACTTTTGGTATTTACCAAAACGCTCGATAATAGCGACAGACTGTTGCCTTACAACATATACAGAGCTGATAATAACCGCCGCTGCAATCAGCACTAGAATAAAGAGAACAAGTAAAACATGTAAAACCATGGGAATCTCCCCCTTTCGTCACCATCATTATAGCATCATTATAGGAAATTGGCAAATAATATGATAGCAAATTTATTTTAGACTAGCATATTATACAAGGTCTCATTTCCGTTCAGATTGATATAAGATGGGTCAAACTTTTCCATCCGATGAATCAAGCCAGCATAATCATGCTTATCAGCAAGAGCAATCCCAATCAATACTGGACCTGTCCCCTTGCTGGCCCGTTTGATATATTCAAAACGAGTGATGTCATCATTGGGCCCCAAAATGTCATTTACAAACTCACGAAGAGCCCCTGGACGTTGTGGGAAATTGACTACAAAGTAATGCTTGATGCCATCGTAAATCAAGGCACGTTCTTCCATCTCCGGCATACGGTTGATGTCGTTGTTGCCCCCAGAAATGATACAGCAAATTGTCTTGCCTTTGATATAGTCTGATAGAACTTCCAAGGCTGCAATGCTGGCCGCTCCAGCAGGTTCGGCGACAATTCCTTGCTTAGAATAAAGATCAATCAAGGTCTCCGAAATCAAACCCTCATCTACTCCAATAAGAGTTTCAACATTCTGACGAGTTGCTTCATAAGTCAACTGCCCAACTTTCTGCACAGCTATTCCATCAGCAAATTTGTCAATTTCTTTGAGTTTAACTGGTCCTCCAGCCTCAAAGGCAGCTTTCATCGAACGGGCACCATTGGCTTCTACACCAATTACTTCGATAGCGGGATTGGTTTCTTTGATATAGGTCGAAACCCCTGCAATCAGTCCGCCACCACCTACCGGAACTAGTACTGTATCAAAATCAATAGACTCTTTACGGGCTTCTTCAAGAATTTCGTAGGCCACAGTCCCTTGACCAGCTTGAACATGGATATCATCAAAAGGATCAATGAAGGTACGGTTTTCTGACAACGTAAACTCTTGCGCTGCCTTAGCAGAAGCATCAAAGGTATCCCCAACCAACTTGATTGTCACAAACTCTCCACCGAAAAAGCGAACCTGCCCAATCTTTTGTTGCGGTGTTGTGATGGGCATAAAGATCGTTGCAGGAATCTTCATCTCATTACAAGTATAGGCGACACCTTGGGCATGATTTCCCGCAGAGGCACAGACCACACCACGCTCACGTTCTTCTTTTGATAGTTGAGAAATGGCATAATAGGCTCCGCGAATTTTAAAAGAGCGAACTCTTTGCGCATTCTCCTTTTTCAGATAGATCTTAGCTCCATACTTTTCTGATAAATAATGATCATATTCCAGTGGTGTATTGACTACTACACCACTCAATACTTTGTGGGCTTTCACCACGTCTTTTGCACTTAGCATTGTCTCCTCCTCAAATACTGTTCAAGATAAAAGACGAGTTAGGTACCCCCAACTCGCCTTCTGTTTTTATTCTAAGAATTAGTTATAGATTTTGAAAGCATCGTCATCGTTTTTACCAACGAAAGGCATTGCTTTACGTAATTCAGCACCAACTTTTTCAATTTCAAGATTAGCTGCTTGTTCACGGTAAGCAGTGAGTTTTGGACGACCAGCCTTGTAGTCATTTACAAAGTCATTTGCAAATGTACCATTTTGGATGTCTGCAAGAACTGCTTTCATGTTTTCTTTAACTTGCTCAGTAATCACACGTGGGCCTGATACATAGTCACCGTACTCAGCAGTATTTGAAATAGATTGACGCATTTTCTTGAATCCACCTTCATAGATCAAGTCAACGATCAATTTCATTTCATGAAGAACTTCAAAGTAAGCCAATTCTGGGGCATAGCCTGCTTCTGTCAAGACTTCAAAACCTGCTTCGATAAGGGCAGTCAAACCACCACAAAGTACGGCTTGTTCACCAAACAAATCTTCTTCAGTTTCTTCTTTGTAAGTTGTTTCAAGCAAACCTACACGAGCTGCTCCAACACCTTTACACCAGTCCATTGCAATGTTTTTCGCATTTCCTGTGGCGTCTTGGTAGACTGCATAAAGAGCTGGAACACCAAATCCTTCTTCATAAGTACGGCGCACCAAGTGTCCTGGCCCTTTAGGAGCACACATGAAGACATCTACATCTGCAGGAACTTTAATAAATTCAAAGTGGATGTTGAAACCATGAGCAAATCCAACTGCATTTCCAGCTTCCAAGTTTGGAGCGATTTCTGCTTCGTACAATTCTTGTTGGATTTCGTCTGGTGCCAAGATCATGATAACGTCAGCCAATTTAGTTGCTTCTGCTACTGTATAAGTGTCAAAACCATCTTCTTTTGCTTTGTCAAAAGATTTACCTGGACGCACACCGATGATGACATCACGACCTGAATCGCGCAAGTTTTGCGCATGCGCATGTCCTTGTGAACCATAACCGATTACGGCGATTTTTTTACCGTCAAGCGCTGCTACTTTAACATCTTTTTCATATTCCATTTGAACTGCCATAGTTTTTCTCTCTTTTCTATTATTTATTGCCTCTTAGGCGGTTTTAACAAATTTTAGTTGGATTTTTAGTCGCGGGTAAATCCAGTTGCACCCGTACGAGCGATATTTTTAATACCGTATGGTCGAATCACTCGCAATAAAGCTTCACTCTTTTCAGCATTTCCAGTCATCTGAATAGTGATGGAGCTTGGCGCCACATCAACTACCGTTGCACGGAAGGGTTGAATAATAGCCAAGATTTCTGCACGTTTTTCAGCAGGAGCAGATACCTTCACCAAGATAACTTCTCTTTCCAAGTGTGGCTTATCCGTGATATCTCGAATGCGAATCACATCAATCTGACGGTTGAGCTGCTTGATGATTTGCTCGACCTCATCATGAGAAGCTACATCAATAATGATGGTAATCCGTGATACATCAGGATTCTCTGTCGCACCAACTGAGATACTCTCAATGTTGACCTGACGACGAGAAAGGACACCTGTAAAGCGATTGAGGACTCCTGAACGATTTTGTAGTTTTGCCGTTAACATTCTACGCATGGAACTTCACCCCCAACATCTCATGATTGCTCTTACCAGCTGGTACCATTGGTAAAACCTGTTCCTTACGAGAAATATCCACCTCGATAAACATCGGCACATCCTCCAGAATAGCCTCTAGATCTTTTTCTATCGTTTCTGGATTGTCAAATTTATAATTTTTGATGCCGTAAGCCTGTGCCATCAGCTGGAAGTCAGGAAGTGTATCAAAGACTGATTCGGAAGTTCTACCCTCATAGAAGGATTCCTGCCACTGACGAACCATTCCTAGTGAGTGGTTATTCAACATGACAACCTTAATCGGCACCTTGTAGATGTTTAGGATTGCTAGTTCTTGGTTGGTCATTTGGAAACCACCGTCACCGACAAAAAGGATAACTTCTTTTTCTGGATTGGCAATCTTGGCTCCGATGGCTGCAGGAACTCCGAATCCCATGGTCCCCAAGCCACCAGATGTGACCAATTGACGTTCATTCTGATATGGGTAATACTGGGCTGTCCACATTTGGTGTTGGCCCACGTCAGTAACGACAATAGCATCCCCATTCGTCAACTCACCGATGCGTTCAATGACTGCCTGCGGTTGAACCACACGTTCTTTCTTATCATAAGAACGAACGCGGTTCTTGTCCTTAGTGACTTTGTCAATCCACTTTTCAGTATTGTTATGGACAGTTGGTTCTGCTAGTAGCATCTGCAAGGCTTTCTTTGCATCCCCAACCACTGGAATATCTGCACTGATAATCTTACCAATCTCTGCTGGATCAATATCGATATGAGCAACCTTGGCATTTTTAGCAAAGGTCTTAGGATTTCCAGTCAGGCGGTCATCGAAACGGCAACCAATACTAATCATAAAGTCCGCTTCGGTCATCGCAATGTTAGCTGCGAAAGAACCGTGCATGCCTCCCATTCCGAGGAAGAGTGGATGACTTGTCGCAATCGTTCCTTGCCCCAAAAGACTGGTCACGACTGGAATTTGATAGCGTTCAGCAAATTCATTGAGCTCTTTAGAAGCTTCTGCATAGCTGATCCCACCACCTGCCAACAAAACAGGTTTCTTAGCTTTGGACAATTGTTTCAAGATTTTCTTGATTTGCATGTCATTTGGTTCTATCGTCGGTTGATAACTTGGTAAATGCACTTCGGGCGAATAGATGAAGTCTGTTTCAAGAGCAGATACATCCTTAGGCAAGTCAATCACTACTGGACCTGGACGACCTGTGGTCGCGATATGAACAGCTTCGGTGATAATTCGTGGAATGTCTGCTGTCTCACGAACTTGGTAATTGTATTTGGTAATGGGCATGGTAATCCCCACGATGTCCGCCTCCTGAAAAGCATCTTTCCCAATTCCAGCTCGCGCAACCTGACCTGTAAAGACCAAAAGGGGAACACTATCGCTCATGGCATCTGCAATCCCTGTAATGGCATTTGTTGCTCCCGGTCCGCTCGTGACGACTGCAACGCCCAACTTTCCAGTTGATTTGGCATATCCTTCAGCTTCGTGCAAACAACCTTGCTCATGGCGTCCTAAGATGTGGCGAATACCTTTAAAATTGTATATCGCATCATACAAAGGTAAGACCGCACCACCAGGATAACCAAAAATGGTATCAATCCCTAAGTCCCGAAGTGTTTCCAAAACTAGGTCCGACCCCGTCTTAGGAGATTCTAAACTGATTTTCTCCATTGTTCCCCTTTCTCTTCTCTTAAAAAAATAGCTTGTTACTATCATACCATTTTTTCAAAAATTTTCAAGGCAAAAGAAGCAATTTTCTGAATTTTCTATCTAAAAGTGTATTTATGAATCTTTCCCTTATTTTTATTAAGTTATCTACGGAATTAGGAAGCTTTATTTACTTTAATTTATCAAATTAGAATATTTTCTTTCTGGATAGAATTAGTATTTTTCTCACTTAACGACCAAATTTGTATACTATATTCAGCAAAAATGAATAGTTAAAGACAAAAAAGGAAGCCACTAAGTGACTTCCTTCTAGAGTGAGGACTGATTAGTCTTCACCTTTGTTTTTCTTAATGATTTCTTCTTGTACTGACTTAGGTACATCTTCGTAGTGGTCAAATACCATCATGAATGTACCACGTCCTTGAGATGCAGAACGAAGAACAGTTGCGTAACCGAACATTTCAGCAAGTGGAACGTAAGCACGAACGATTTGGCTGTTACCGTGTGCTTCCATACCATCAACACGTCCACGACGAGCAGTTACGTGACCCATAACATCACCAAGGTTTTCTTCTGGAACAGTGATGGTTACAAGCATCATTGGCTCAAGGATAGCTGGTTGTGCAGTCTTAGCAGCTTCTTTAAGAGCAAGAGATGCAGCGATCTTGAAGGCAGTTTCAGATGAGTCGACATCGTGGTATGAACCATCGTAAAGCTTAGCTTTAACGTCAACCATTGGGTAACCTGCAAGAACACCGTTAGCCATAGATTCTACCAAACCTTTTTCAACCGCTGGAATAAATTCACGAGGAACCACACCACCGACGATTGCGTTTTCGAATTCGAATCCTTTTCCTTCTTCGTTTGGAGTAAATTCAATCCATACATCACCGAATTGACCTTTACCACCAGACTGACGTTTGAAGAATCCACGTGCTTGAGTAGAAGCGCGGAATGTTTCACGGTAAGATACTTGAGGAGCACCTACGTTCGCTTCAACTTTGAACTCACGACGCATACGGTCAACAAGGACGTCAAGGTGAAGCTCACCCATACCAGAGATAACTGTTTCACCAGTTTCAACGTTTGTTTCAACGCGGAATGTTGGATCTTCTTCAGCCAATTTTTGAAGGGCAATACCCATCTTGTCTTGGTCAGCTTTAGATTTTGGCTCAACCATCAATTGGATAACTGGTTCTGGAACGTTGATTGACTCAAGGATGATTTTAGCTTTTTCATCTGTCAATGAGTCACCAGTTGTAGTATCTTTCAAACCAACGGCAGCAGCGATATCACCTGAGTAAACAGTGTCAATTTCTTGACGGCTGTTAGCGTGCATTTGAAGGATACGTCCGATACGTTCACGTTTACCTTTAGAAGTGTTCAATACGTATGAACCTGATTGAAGAACACCTGAGTAAACACGGAAGAATGTCAAACGACCTACGAATGGGTCAGTCATGATCTTGAAGGCAAGAGCTGCAAATGGCTCTTCGTCAGATGCTGGACGAGTTTCTTCTTCATCTGTATCTGGGTTGATACCTTTGATTGCTGGGATATCAAGTGGGCTTGGCAAGTAATCGATAACTGCATCAAGCATCAATTGAACACCCTTGTTCTTGAAGGCTGAACCACACAATACTGGGAAGAATTCAACGTTGATAGTTGCTTTACGGATACCAGCTTTCAATTCTTCGTTAGTGATTTCTTCACCTTCAAGGTATTTCATCATCAAGTCTTCATCAGTTTCAGCAACTGCTTCCACCAATTTTTCACGGTATTCTTGAGCTTGGTCAAGGTATTCAGCTGGAATATCTTCTTCAAGGATATCTGTACCAAGGTCGTTAGTATAGATTTCAGCTTTCATCTTGATCAAGTCGATGATACCGCGGAAGTCATCTTCAGCACCGATTGGCAATTGGATTGGGTGTGCGTTTGCTTGAAGACGGTCGTGAAGTGTGCTTACTGAGTAAAGGAAATCAGCACCGATTTTGTCCATTTTGTTGGCAAATACGATACGTGGAACTCCGTACTCAGTTGCTTGGCGCCAAACTGTTTCAGTTTGAGGCTCAACACCTGATTGTGAGTCAAGAACAGTAACCGCACCATCCAATACACGAAGAGAACGTTGTACTTCGATTGTGAAGTCCACGTGTCCTGGTGTGTCGATGATGTTTACGCGGTGGTTGTTCCATTGAGCAGTTGTCGCAGCAGATGTGATAGTGATACCACGCTCTTGCTCTTGCTCCATCCAGTCCATTTGTGACGCACCTTCGTGAGTTTCACCGATTTTGTGGATTTTACCAGTGTAGTAAAGAATACGCTCAGTAGTTGTTGTTTTACCGGCATCGACGTGAGCCATGATACCGATATTACGAGTTTTTTCAAGTGAAAATTCGCGTGCCATGAGGTTAGTTTCTCCTATTTTTTATTTTACAATCTATTATAACATTATTTAGAAAAAACGGATAGGCAGGACCTACCCGTTCTCAATGTTTATCTTGTTTTTGTTGGTTTCAACTTGTGTGAAAAGCTGAATTGAACTCGGGCTAAAGTTAGTTAGCCGATTTGAGCCGGAACGGGATGCTGTGTGAAAAAGATAAACTTCCTTGTATTCATCGAATACTGCGTCAGTTTCCTATTTTCACTTTGCATCCTTACCGTTCCTAGCATCATAATTGAACTCGGGCTAAAAGCTCGGAAAATAGATAAGCTTTCCTAGAATCGTTGATTCTTCGTCAAGCTTCCTAATTTTCAGTCGCTTTTTTAACGCCCTTAGTATCTTATTCTTACCAACGGAAGTGTGCGAAGGCACGGTTAGCTTCAGCCATACGGTGAGTGTCTTCACGTTTCTTAACTGCTGCACCAGTATTGTTCGCAGCATCCAAGATTTCTTTTGCAAGACGGTCTTGCATTGTGTGTTCACCACGAAGGCGAGCGATCGTTACCAACCAACGAAGTCCAAGTGTTGTACGACGTTCTGGACGAACTTCAACTGGGACTTGGTAGTTAGATCCACCAACACGACGTGCACGTACTTCAAGTACAGGCATGATGTTTTCCATAGCTGTTTCAAATACTTCAAGTGCATCGTTTCCAGTAGCTTCTTTGATTTGCTCAAAAGCACCGTAAACGATTGAAGCAGCTGTACCACGTTTACCATCAAGCATAACGCGGTTGATAAGACGAGTAACTAGTTGTGAATTGTAAAGCGGATCTGGCAATACATCACGTTTTGGAGCTCTATTTTTACGACTCATTTCTCTTTATCCCCTTTCCTTATGCTTTTGGACGTTTAGTACCGTATTTAGAACGGCCTTGTTTACGATCGTTAACACCTGCAGTATCAAGTGCACCACGGACGATATGGTAACGTACCCCTGGAAGGTCTTTTACACGTCCACCACGAAGAAGCACCACGCTGTGCTCTTGCAGGTTGTGTCCGATACCTGGGATGTAAGCTGTAACTTCAATCAGGTTGCTCAGACGTACACGGGCAAACTTACGAAGGGCAGAGTTCGGTTTCTTAGGTGTCATAGTTCCGACACGAGTTGCAACTCCACGTTTTTGTGGTGAAGATACGTTTGTTTGAACTTTTTTATGGCTGTTGTATCCAACGTTCAAAGCTGGTGATTTAGATTTTTCTACTTTTGATTTACGCGGTTTGCGAACCAATTGGTTAATTGTAGGCATCTACATTCTCCTGTGTTTTTTTATTTTTGGTGATGATACACTTGGTGACAGCTACCATCTGTGTGTACTTTTGCAACATTTGTCAGCACGTCCCTGTACACTTTTGAGAGACCAAAAGTAAAAAGTACCGTCTATTATTGTAACACAATTTTTCCTTCATTGTCAAGATATTTTTCATTTTTATTCTGATCTTTTAACTCTTTGACACTAGCTTTCACCGCTTTTCTAAACCAGAAAAGGAGGCAATTCCCCTCCTTCTTTCTAGTATGGTTTTCCTTTGATTCAAGTTGTCATTTCGGAATTTTTTAACCCTTCTTATCAAAGCCAACCAGATTCTTTTGCGATGTTGGCTGCCTCTGTTCGATTACCAGCATCTAGTTTCGAAAGAATATTGGTGACATAGTTTCGGACGGTTCCATTTGATAGATAGAGTTGGTCTGCGATTTCTTGGTTAGACAAGCCCTGAGCGATTCCCTTTAAAACAGCGATTTCTTGTTCTGTTAACGGGTTAGGATGCGTCATCACCACTTCCATCAATTCAGGCGAATATTCCTTACGTCCTTCGAGAACCGTGTGCAAGGTTTGCATGAGGTCTGCAATGCTTCTTTCTTTTAAGACATAAGCATCCACTCCAGCCTTGATTGCACGTTCAAAATAGCCGGGGCGCTTGAAGGTCGTCACCACAACCACCTTTGTTTCTAGCTTTTCTGCTCGTATCCACTCCAAGACTTCGAGGCCTGTCTTAACAGGCATTTCTACATCAAGGATGGCAATATCTACAGATTCCTTTTCTAAGAGTTGGATTGCTTCTTGGCCATCCTTAGCTTGTAGGACAGAATCTACATCTGGTTGGAAGGTAAGCAACTGGCACATAGCATCTCGCAACATACTTTGATCTTCTGCAACAAGTAGTTTCATCTCAGTTTCTCTCCTTATAAGGTAGTCGAACCTGCACTTCAGTTGGATGTTTCTGACTGATCACCTTTACTTCTCCAGAAAATGGAAGGACACGATCTCGGACAGTATGGAGTTCATCCCCCTTTAGAGAAGAAAAGCCACAGCCATCATCTCTCACTGTTAAAACGAGTTCTTTCTCTGTTCGTTCTAATTTTAAGTAGGCTTTAGACGCTTTAGCATGTTTGATGATATTGGTCACTAACTCAAGCAAAATCATGGAAGCCGTTGACTCCAATTCCTGAGTTAGACTAGCAGCATCTAGTTGGTGATTGATTTCCGTTTCAATTCCTGCAATTTCCAGCATTTTTTTAACAGTCACAAACTCGGAGGCAAGGGTTCTGGTTTTGAGATTTTCAATGATGGTACGAACTTCATTCATGGATTCTTTACTGATCTGATGAATTTCTTTTAATTCTTTTTCCACTTGAGGATAGGCTTGCATTTGAAGTAGCTGGAGGGCAAGGTCCGTCTTCACACTCAGCATAGCAAAGGTATGACCTAGGCTGTCATGGAGATCCTGCCCGATACGACTGCGTTCATTTTCAGCCAAGAAAAGATTGAGCTTAGCATTTTGCTTTCTCTTTTCTTCTTTTATCTCCTCCGACACTCGAATCCGATAGAGACCAAAGGTAAAAGCATCAGAAAAAACAAAGGTCACCAAGAAAAAGAGCAGTTGCCCGAGACTAACTTGACCAACCATATAAATTCCTGTCAAAATCATCGGTTGCAAGACAATAAAACTGACAAAACGCCAAGAATGGAAGGAAATCTCATCCAGCTCATAAATGAGTAGGTTAGATAAATAAAAGATAAACCATGTGAAGCCCGAATTCAGCCAAACCGATGTATAAAAAATGTAAGCAAGCATGATCCACCAAGCCAGCCACTGCACAGTACGGTTTTGACTTAATAAAATCGAATAAAAGGCTAGGACAAATAGTAGAGTCCATAACAAGGTTAAAAGCGGGTACTCTCCACCGATAACACCCGCTATAGGAAAGATGATAAACACTAATGAAATATGAAACATATAATGAGTGTTTTTTAATTTTTCCAACATAGATTTATTTTACCTCGATCCGTTTTTTCAGCTGGATTACCAGTACACCAAAGAAAACTGTATAGCCTAGTACAACTAAGGCGGAAAGAATATTAAACTCATGGTGTTCCAAATAAGCAGAGACGACCTGCATCAGTTGATAGGTTGGAGTCAGTTTTCCAATGGATTGGAGCCATTCTGGGAAGGAACTCAAAGGGAACCAGAGTCCACCTAGGACAGCCAAAGCAATATAGGCAATATTTCCAATAACCGTCATCAATTGAGCACTGGGAAGCAAGCTCACCAAGACACCCATGCTGATAAAGACCACGCTTCCGACCAGCAAAATAGCACCGATTACCAACCAGTCAAGCCAAGGCAGAGTCACTCCACGAACAAAATGACCAACTGAAAAGACAACTATAATTGATAACAAGAAAGTCAGTAGAGTACTGAACAGTTTTGATACATAATATTCTACCATAGATACTGGAGAATGTTGAATCAATTTTTGCCAGTTGTTTGTCTTATCAGACTCGAGTGTGCTGGGGATACTGAAAAAGGCGCTTGACATGATACTAAAGAGCGTCATGGCAAAAAGATAGGCTTGAAGAGCAATTTCTGGAATGTCTGACCCTGACATCATACCAGAAAAAATAAGGTAAAACACACTTGGGAGTCCGATGGACAGCAAGTAGTAGACAGCTTGCCGTTTCATCAGAATGATTTCCACTTTCATGAGACTTGTCATATTTTTCATCATCAATCTCCTTTAGTCTTGAGTCGTTTCGAAGATACTGTCTAAGAGAGTTCGATTCCGAACTTCAATTTCTTCGATTGTGCAACCCTGTTCTTGCAAGGCCTTCCACACCTGACTGGCTTCTTTGGTTGTGAAGGAAAGAGCATTTTGCTTGATTTCAAGCTCTTGAACCATAGTCAGGGTACCGACAAAATCCTGATAGGTTAGAGGCACGGTAAAGTGTTTTTCTTGTTCTTCACCACGCATAGCATAAGGCGTCGTATCGCGAATCAATTCACCCTTGTGGAGTACCAAGATGCGGTCAGCCGTATGTTCCACCTCTTCGATATAGTGAGAAGAATAGACAATGGTCACACCATTTTTCTTTAATCGATTGACAATTTCCCAAAAATGCTGACGTGTCGAGGTATCCATGGCAGCAGTTGGTTCGTCTAAAAATAGAATTTTCGGACGGCCTATTAAAGCCAACACAAAAGAGAACAAACGTTTTTGCCCACCAGACAACTTGCCCGCTAGCTGATTTTTCTGCTTGTCTGAGAATCTCAGCAAGTCATCAATTTCTTTGTCTGAGAGACTGTCGGGATAAAGTGACTTGAAAAATGATAGAAGTTCTTTCACTTTCAAGCTTTGAACAACTGCATTTTCTTGAGGCAAGACAGAAATAAGCTGCTTTAATCGAGGATCTGTTGGTGCAAACCCTTGAATGGCTATCTGACCTGAGCTCATGAACTTGTCGCCCAAGAGGCAATCAATCAAGGTTGTTTTACCTGCTCCGTTAGGCCCGATCAAGGCGACACATTCACCATGGTGGATTTCAAAAGAGATGTTCCGCAAGATCTCCTTGTCTTTTATTTTCTTACTCAATTTCTCAACTTTAATCACAGTCATGAGATTCTCCTTTCAACCACTCCATTCCCATAGGGAAAACAACGAAAATCATAAATCCAAAACCCCAAGCACCACGAATGAATTGGCGAAGCAAGGTTTGGTCAAACCAACCAGTAAACATTTCCACTAACCATACCAAGAGTGACAGGCCGATAAAGAAATAGATGATTGTTTTTTTCATTCCTCAAACTCCTTTTTCACATCTCTGAATAATTTCAAACCTTCTCTGACAAGCCAAGACATCATTCCAAAGCCAGCAAAGAGCTCCCAAGGAAAATGATAGAAACCCTCATCCAATCCTGAAAACATGAGATAGGTCATAACTCCCGCTACTACTAAACTCACTGCGATAATCATTTTATTTTTCATTTCTTCTTCCTCCAGTTTCTACTTCAATTATAGTCTTTTGAAGTTGGCGGAGCTAGATGCTTCTGTCACTAGGAAATATGACAAATGTCATAAAAAAAGAAAGTTGCAAAATCAACTTTCTTATTCAACGATATTCTTATACAGCAGAGGTCGTACTCTCTTCTTTGAAACCTTCAACTTTTAATTCAGCGATGAGAATATTAGGTTTTTTAAAATCTTCTACGTCCTCCAGAATATCCTTAAAATAATAAGTATTTTTAATCTTATCTACATCTGCCTTTTCAAAATTAAGACTAAGTATCGCTTTCCAGTTTTTGTCTTCTGTGACAAAATACTCCACAGAAACCCCTGGCTCATCTTTAATTTCTAAATATTCTGTATTAGTAGCCAGTTGCTCACGCAGAAGAGCTTGCATTTCCTCTGCACTCACTTCGGCAGGGATCTCATCTCCAAAATTACGTATCAGTTCTATCGTAAATTGTTTGACAACATCTGTGTAAACAACCGTTATACGAGCGTCGGAATCTTCGACTTTTCCTACAAGGACTTTGGTCGTTTCCTTGATTTCTTCTTTTACCTGACTGCCCTGACTAGATGAATCAACCGAACTTGCTGTACTACTTGACTCTGTTGTTGCGGTGTTGGTTTGACCACAGCCAACAAGAGCAAGTAACGCTGCAAAAATCAATCCTAAAACTTTCTTCATAAATCTCCTACTCCACACTGAAAAGATATGGATATACAGGTTGTTGTCCTTGGTGAATCTCTACTTCAACATCTTCAAATTCTTCTGCGATTTCTTGGGCAATTTCATTGGCAAGTTCTTCGCTTCCGTCTTCACCGACATAGAAAGTCACGATTTCACTATCTTCGTCCAACATATGTTTCAAAGTTTCAGTCAAGGTTTGGTGCATGTCAGGATTTGACACAAGGATTTTGCCATCTACCATACCAAGATTGTCATTTTCATGGATTTCCAAACCATCGATAGTTGTGTCACGAACGGCAGTCGTTACACTACCGCTGATGACATCGCCAAGAGCTGCAGTCATTCGTTCTTTATTTTCTTCGATAGACTTGCTTGGGTCAAAGGCAAGCAGACTCGTCAATCCTTGAGGAAGAGTACGAGCTTCTACCACAACAGCTGGTTGATCTAACACCTCTGCGGCAGATTGAGCTGCCATGAAGATATTTTTGTTGTTTGGCAAGAAGATGATGTTGCGAGCATTGACTTGCTCAACAGCCTTGATAAAGTCTTCTGTCGAAGGATTCATGGTTTGTCCACCTTCGATGACATAGTCCACACCTTGGGCACGGAAGATATCTGCCAAGCCTTGACCTGCTACTACTGCGATAAGGGCATATTCCTTTTCTTCAGCTGGCTTGCTGACTTGAGCTTCTTTTTCTACTTGTGCTTCGTGTTGGTTACGCATGTTGTCCACTTTAACCTTGACCAAGCTACCATATTTAAGTCCCTCTTGCATAACAAGACCTGGATCTTCTGTATGGACGTGAACTTTGACGATCTCATCATCGTTGACAACAAGAAGCGAGTCCCCAAGTTCATTCAAGTAGTTACGGAATTCATCATAGTCAAAATCTTTGGCATAAGTTGGGCCTTGTTTAAGGGCAACCATGATCTCCGTACAGTAACCAAAAGTGATATCTTCTGTTGCGACATGTCCAGCAACTGACTTATGGTGTTCAGCATTGATCATTTCACCCATGTTGGCAGGAGTTGCTACAAAGTCCTCAGACGCACTGTATTCACCAGTGAGTGCTGAAAGGAAACCTTCGTAGATGAAGACTAAGCCTTGACCGCCTGAGTCTACCACACCAACTTCCTTAAGAACTGGAAGCATTTCCGGTGTCTTAGCTAGAACTCTCTTAGCACCTTCTAAGGCTGCACGCATGACCTCAACAGCATCATCTGTTTGCTCAGCTTTTTTCTTGGCACCGATAGCCGCACCACGAGAAACTGTCAAAATAGTTCCCTCAACTGGTTTCATAACTGCCTTGTAGGCTACTTCGACACCAGATTGGAAAGCAAGAGCCAAGTCTTGACCTGTTAACTCGTCTTTATCTTTGATAGCTTGGGAGAAGCCACGGAAAAGTTGAGACGTGATAACCCCTGAGTTTCCACGCGCACCCATCAAAAGCCCCTTAGCAAGAATGCTAGCCACTTCTCCGACTGTAGAAGCTGGCTTGTCTGCTACTTCTTTGGCACCATTTTCGATTGTCATCCCCATGTTGGTCCCAGTATCTCCATCTGGAACTGGAAAGACGTTTAATGAATTGACATATTCTGCTTGCTTATTCAAACGAGTTGATGCAGCCTGCACCATCTCTTGAAATAAGCTGGTAGTAATTTTTGACACGATTATTCTCCTACAACTTTGATATTTTGAATGTAGACATTCACAGTCTGAGCAGTGATTCCTAGTTGGTTTTCCAAACTAAAACGAACACGCTCTTGGATGTTTTTTGAGACTTCACTAATCTTTGTTCCGTAGCTCAAGACGGTATAAACATCAACTGCAATGCTGCCATCTTCGGCTGCCTTCACGACAACACCTTTTGCATAATTTTCCTTACCAAGAAGGGCTTGGAAATTATCTTTGAGGGTATTTTTGCTAGCCATACCGACCACACCAAAAATCTCAGTTGCTGCACCACCTACAACGGTTGCAATCACTTCATCTGTCAGTTCGATTTGACCATCTTTTGTATTAATTTTTACAGTCATTTTTTTTACCTCAACTAGTTGATACTCTATTTTATCATATTTCATTCCAAGTGTAAAAGCAGAATGCTGTATTGGTAGATATTTACTCTATTTTTCAAATGGTTTTATCTCTAGAGCAAAAGAAAAAGACCAGTTAGGTCTTTTCATTTTTATTAAACGCGTTCAACTTTACCCGATTTCAAAGCACGAGCTGAAGCCCAAACTTTTTTAGGTTTACCATCGATAAGAACAGTAACTTTTTGAAGGTTTGGTTTTACGGCACGTTTTGTTTGGTTCATCGCGTGTGAACGGTTGTTTCCTGATACAGTCTTACGACCTGTAAAGTAACATACTTTAGCCATTATGTTTTCCTCCTATTAGATCTAATATAGCGGATGTGCTAGCACCACATACCGTACTATGTTATCACACTTTCTTGAATTTATCAAGAGAATTAAAATATTTTTTTATTTGACGTAAACAACACCAAGTTTACCAAAAGCAACTTCTCCACGGATAATCAAGGTTTTGTTAGTCGGCGCTACAGGAGCGTCCGCCTTGGCTGCACCAAAGGATGTTTCTACTTTCAAGTCTACACGCCAGTGTTGTGGAACATAGACAGTTGCATTACCAAAAGCCACTTCGATATTCAGAGTGGCAAAATCACCTAACATCTCTGCGTTATCATAGTAGATTTTTGCGTCACCAAAAGCGACTTCCACTTGGTCATCTACAAGATCTTGATCTTGCTTATAGAAAGTACCACTACCAAAAGCGACTTCCTTATCCGTGATGACTGTTCGCTCACCACTGTACCACCATTTTTTGCCATACCAAAACTTACTTGAGTGAGTGAGATAGCCGACACCTAGCACTGCTAAGATGCTAGCCCAAAACAAAGACTGGTTTGGGATTGGCAAAATGTTATAAAAATGATTTGCAATCATTAAGGCTACTAGAGCGGTAAAAACTGCCGATGTCAGGTGACGACGAAGCAAAGCTTCAACTGACTGGTAGGCAAAAAAGGCGATACCAATCAAAGGCCATATTTTACCATCCAAAGAAGGAATACCAAAATTTCCTTGCAGCAAGATCCAAGCTGCTAGAACCAATAAAACAATACCAAATGCTTTCTTTTTCATCTTTTTTACCTCATGTTTCTTAAATTTTCTTTTAGGAGGGATTGGTAATGTCGTGAGACATGAACCTCCTTGTGCGTCTGATAAAAGGAAATGGTGCCCGTTCCTGAAAAGGACTTGTCCACTGAGTAAATCTGACGGATATTTGCGATAGTTGACTTGGAAACTCGACTAAAATAGCGAGGCAAGATAGACTCCAACTCATAGAGTTTGAGGCGAACCTCATAAGCTTCCTTCTGGTTATGAGCGTAAATCTTGCTCCCTTCTGTTTCAAAGAAGAGAATCTCTGACAGGTCTAGGTAATATTCACCTGTCCCCTTGTAAAAAGTCAACCTCGGAGCCTTTGACTCTTGCAAGAGTCGTTGCAAGTCAGCTATTTCATCTGTCAGGGCTGCAGCCTTGATGACAATTTCAGTCTCCTCTAAATTGCCATCAATCTCAATTCGTAACTTCATCACATCTCCTTTCTGACTCTACTATATCAAAGCTAAATTAGGAAAACAAGGGCAAAAAAGCAAGTGGTCAATTTGAAGCAGTAAGTGGTTGTAAGACTAACTTGACTTACATGTCAGAATAAGAAGAAAAGGAATCCCCACACAAGACCACAAGCATAGCCAACCAAGACATCCTTGGGATAATGAACACCACCTAGTACTCGGACCAAGGCTAAGACTCCTGAGCAAATAAGCAAGATCGTTCCGATCAAAGTCCAAGCATGGAAACAGGCCATGGAGATGATAGTTGCCGAAAAGACATGGCGACTAGGCATCGACTGTCCCGAACTATCCTTGTCAAGCAAGGGATGGATGTCCCAAGTTTCATAGGGGCGTAAGTGATTGATTTTCTTACGAAACAGGGACAAAATTACAAAGCCTGTAGCAGGGACAAACAAATAGACCCCGACTTGCTGACCAAGTCCTAGCTGCAGGTAAGTAGTAACTAGCAAGGTCAGATAGACCATAGGCATGGCGACTGTCATCAAACGATTGAAACTGCGTAGTAGAAATAAAAGGGTGGGACGACTGATTAGTCTGGAGCTGATATTTCGATACCATTCTTGATAATTTTTCATTTATAATTCTCATTCATTACCTTGTTTTTGTCTACTGGTGAGACATTTGTCTTCTAGTATAGTGCAGAAAAAGAAGGCCGTCAAGCCTTCTTTTGATTTATTCTTCTGCTTCGTCTTCTGTAAATTGGCTATTGTACAAGTCAGCGTAGAAGCCACCTTGCGCCATCAGCTCCCCGTGATTGCCTTGCTCGATGATATTCCCATCTTTCATGACAAGAATCAAATCGGCATTACGAATAGTAGACAAGCGGTGGGCGATGACAAAGGAAGTTCGACCCTCCATCAAACGATCCATGGCTTTTTGGATCAATTCCTCTGTCCGTGTGTCAACAGAAGAAGTCGCCTCATCCAAAATCAAGAGCGGCGCATCCTTGAGAAGTGCACGAGCGATGGTCAAGAGTTGTTTTTGTCCAACAGACAAGGTCACTGTATCATCCAAAATAGTATCGTAACCATCTGGCAAGGTCATGATAAAGTGGTGAATTCCCACAGCCTTACTCGCTTCCATCATCCGCTCATCACTGATGTTCGTCTGATTATAGATCAGGTTTTCTCGAATCGTTCCTTCAAAGAGCCAAGTGTCCTGCAAGACCATAGAAAAGGCATCATGCACTTCTGAACGCGTCATAACCTTGGTATCCACACCATCGATGCGGATACTTCCCTTATCAATCTCATAAAACTTCATCAAAAGATTGACAATGGTTGTCTTACCAGCTCCAGTCGGTCCAACGATAGCGACTTTCTGACCTGCATGAGCTGTCGCAGAAAAGTCATGAATGATGGTGCGCTCTGGTGTATAGCCAAAGGACACGTGATCAAAGACTACTTCCCCTTTCATGTTGCTCAATTGTCTTTCCTTATGAGATTCATCCTGCATCTCAGCTTCAGCTAGAAATTCTAATACACGAGTCATGGCTGCACTCGCTTGTTGCAAGCTCGTAATTCCTTGGGCAATCTGTGACAAGGGTTGGGAGAAGGTCCGTACGTAAACCATAAAGGCTACAATAATCCCTATAGTGATATGCCCTTCTAGAGCAAGCGCGGCCCCAACGATGATGACCAAAACATAGCTAAAATTCCCAACAAAGAACATGGCTGGCATCATGATACCAGAGATAAACTGAGATTTCCAGATACTATCATGCAAGTCTTGGTTTAAACCTGCAAATCTCGCTTTGGAGGTGTCCACTGCGTTGTAGCTGGTCACTACATTGTGGCCAGAGTACATCTCTTCCACATAACCATTGACGGCTGCTAGATTATTTTGTTGGGCTTTAAAATAACCCTGTGACTTGGCCATAATTACGGAAACCGCCGCAAAACCAACAAACGTAGAAACAACCGTTACCAGAGCTAAAATCCAGTTCATGCTAAACATGGTCACCAAAACAGCAATCAACAAGAAGCTAGCTGAGATAACTGTCCCTAGACTTTGGTTGAGAGATTGCGCTGCCGTATCCACATCATTAGTCACGCGCGAAAGGGTGTCTCCTTGTGAATGACAGTCAAAATAGCCAAGGGGCAAACGATTGATTTTTTCAGCGATTGCCGTCCGCAAACGTTTTGAAAAATGTTGGATGCTTGTTGAAAAGATATAGGCCTGTGTATAATTAAGGATGGCTCCAAACACATATAAGACAACCAAAAATCCAGCAATACTTGAAACAGCCTCTAAATCAATCCCCGTCATCAAACCATCTGAAATCAAGTTAGTAATTTCTTTAATCTTAGTCGGTCCATAAACCGTGATAATACTAGAACATACAGCTGCGACGACAGCTACTAGTAGGGGGAGTTGGAGACCTGCTAGAAAAGGTTTAGAGTGTTTCCAAAAAGACATTTTCTTATTTTCCATGTTCCAATTCCTCCTTCGATAGTTGTGAATAGGCAATTTCTTGGTAGACTTCATTATTTGCCAGAAGTTCCTTGTGGGTGCCTTGTCCCACAACTTTTCCTTGATCCAATACTAGGATCAGGTCAGCGTCCATAATGGTAGAAATCCGCTGCGCTACGATGAGCTTGGTCATGGATTGTGTTTTTTCAGCTAATTCTTGGCGCAAGATCCGATCTGTCTTGTAGTCCAAGGCTGAGAAAGAGTCATCGAAGATGAGAATCTCTGGTTTACGAGCCAAGGCACGCGCAATGGCCAAACGCTGTCTTTGCCCCCCTGAAAAGTTGGTTCCACCTTGGGCCACTTCTGAGGCAAGACCTGCTTCCTTATCCTCGATAAAGGTTTTAGACTGGGCCAATTCCAGAGCTTGCCACATAGCAACTTCGCTTAGAGGAGTTTCTTTGCTCTTACCAAAGTCCAAGTTCCCCTTGACATCTCCAGAAAAAAGGACAGCTTTTTGTGGAATATAGCCGACCTTATTGCGCAGGTCTTCCAAGTCGTAATCTTGCACATTGACACCATCCACTAGGATTTCTCCTGCTGAAACATCGTAAAAACGAGGAATCAGGTTGACCAGAGTAGATTTCCCAGATCCAGTTGATCCGATGAAGGCTACGGTTTGACCCGCTTCTGCTTTGAAAGTAACATGTTCCACAACTGCTTCAGAGTTTTTAGAGTAGCGGAAAGTCACATCACGAAATTCCACTTGTCCCTGAACTGAAGAATCCGCTGTCTGTGGATGACTAGGATTTTCAATAGAAGAATGCAAATCCAAAACCTGATTGATTCGACCAGCAGAAACCAAAGTACGAGGAAGAACGATAAAGAGTGCCCCCATGAGAAGGAAGCCCATCACGACCTGCATGGCATAGGACATGAAGACCACCATATCACTAAAAAGTGGCAGACGTTCTGTCAAGCTAGCGTCGTTGATGATATAGGCACCAATCCAATAAATAGCCAAGGTCAAACCGCTGGAAATCGCCATCATAATAGGATTCATAATCGCCATCAAACGGTTGACAAAGAGATTAAGTCGAGTCACCTCATCATTGGCCTCTTCGAATTTCTTGTCTTGATAATCTTCGGCGTTATAAGCACGCACCACTCGAATCCCTGTCAAACTTTCACGGGTGATGCTATTGAGTTTATCTGTCAATTTTTGAATGACAGATTGTTTTGGAAAGGCCAGAGTCATGAGAACAGTGGTCATCAAGACATTGACAATGACTGCCACCACTACTGCCCAGAGCCAGTATTCCGACTTCCCAAGGATTTTTCCAATAGCCCAGATGGCCATGATAGGCCCACGAGTCACTACCTGTAAGCCCATGGTAAAGAGCATCTGAATCTGAGTGATATCATTGGTCGTCCGAGTCAAAAGACTTGGGATTGAAAAACGTTTGATCTCTGTCTGCGAAAAATCCAAAACCTGATGAAATACATCAGTGCGTAGATGGGTTGTATAGGATGCTGCAACGCGAGCGGCAAAGAAACCAACCATAACAGATGAAAAGAAAGCCAATAAAGACAAACCAATCATCTTCGCAGCTGGTGACCAGAGTGCATCCAACTGCGTTCCAGACGTTCCGAGTAACTCTGTAATTTGTGAAATGTAGATCGGTACCTCTAACTCGAGATAGACCGAGAAACAAGTGAAAAGAATCGTAAGGACGATCATTCCCCACTCTTTTCCTGTAATACGTTTAGCGAGTTTCTTCATTCTCTCCTCCTATCTTCTCAACATTTTCTTGCAATTGCCCGAGTACCTTTTCAAAGATTGCCAAGTCTGACTTTGAAACCCCCTCTAGCAGACTCTGATCGATCCGATCAAAAAAAGCTTTAACTTTTTGCATCTGCGAACGCGATTTCTCCGTCAGGCGAACAAATTTTGCCCGCTTATCGCTCGGGCTCGCCTCTAACTCGACCAAACCATTTTGTACCATACGCTTGACTAGATTACTCGCAACAGATTTGGTAATATTGAGTTCCTGCTCGATATCCTTAATCAAGACCGGTTCCTCTTTTTGTTCACAATGATCTAAAAAACGCAGAACCTGCCCCTGCGGTCCGCCCATAAATTCAATGCCGCAACGCTTGGCTTCTTTCTGTACCATCAGGTGAACCTGGTGCCCAAAGCGTTTAAACATCAACATTGGCTTGTCCATGATTGCTCCTTTCTCACGATTGAATATAGTTCTCTGGAGAACTAATTAAGTTTCCATGAGAACTATTTTATCATTTTCAGAGGAGATGTCAAGAAAAAAGTTTCCTAGAGAACTATTTTAGTCTGAATTGACATTGGAGAATATTTTCTCTATAATAAGCACTAGCTACCGTGGATAGGAATCCATTCACTTGATGAAGGGAGAAAACGTTCAAATGAAACCAGAAGAACAAAAAGTTTTAGGGATTTTAGCAACCATTTTTGGAGCCATCGCACTTTTAGGGTCCTGGATCCCGTTTATTAACTATCTATCGTTTTTCATCGCTATTGTCGCGTTGATCTTAGGTATTATCGGACTTATTGCCAATCTCAAAAAACGGAAAACAATGGCCATTATCGGAACATCTCTCGCAGTTGCTTCTGTTGTACTTTTCTTTACGACCCAGATACTGTACGCTAATGTCTACAAAGATTTTATCAAAGAGTTTAACCGTTCCTATAGAGAAGCTAGCTCCTCAATAGAACGCGACTTGACAGATGATACCATTGATTCACTCCCCGAAGATGAGGAAGAAGACGATACCTTCACTTGGACACAAGAACAGTTCGACGCTTTAATTGAAGGTGACCTTGATAACAAAGGAAAAGGTGGTACCAACTACAAGGATATTATCAAAAAACACGGACTGCCAGACTCCGAGTTTGATTCCACTATTGAGGGCTACGACACAAAGAAAATTACCTATATTGGCATTGATGATAGAATCAAGACCGTTACTCTAACCTTTGTAAAACAGGATAATGGTCAACTCTTACTAGTTCATAAAATAGCTGTAGGCCTAGGAGAAAGCCAGCAGCAAAGAGATTCTGGTTCCAGAATCTAATCTCAAATATAAAAAGCGAACAGCTAGCAAGTCTGTTCGCTTTTTTATTAGAATCCATCGACATTTGTGTAGATCTTTTGGACGTCCTCATCATCCTCAAGAACGCTGTAAAGTTTTTCAAAGGTTTCAAGGTCATCCCCTGACAATTCCACTTCTGACTGAGGAATCATCTCCAATTCTGTCACTTGGAATTCTTCGACACCTGACTCACGAAGGGCAACGATAGCCTTATGAAGGTCAGTTGGAGCTGTGTAAACAGTGATTGTTCCTT
Organism: uncultured Streptococcus sp.; assembly: GCA_963555095.1. Taxonomy (GTDB): domain Bacteria; phylum Bacillota; class Bacilli; order Lactobacillales; family Streptococcaceae; genus Streptococcus. The sequence continues at coordinate 32,101 of CAUVUZ010000003.1, forward strand.
CTTCTGCTTCTACATCATCCACATCCACATCAGCTTCGAGCAAAAGTTCAAAGATGGCATCCGCGTCATCACCTGCAAATACGATAACACCCTTGTTGTCAAAGAGGTAAGAAACAGAACCTGAAGCCCCCATGTTTCCACCGTTTTTACCAAAGGCAGCACGGACATTGGCTGCTGTACGGTTGACGTTTGATGTCAAGGTATCAACGATCAACATAGAACCATTTGGTCCAAATCCTTCGTAACGTCCTTCTGTAAAGGTTTCGTCTGTGTTTCCTTTTGCTTTATCAATCGCTTTATCAATAACGTGCTTTGGCACTTGGGCTTGTTTAGCACGGTCGATAACGAATTTCAAAGCAGTGTTTAATTCTGGATCTGGCTCTCCTTTTTTAGCTGCTACATAGATTTCTACACCAAATTTTGCATATACTTTAGAGTTAGCTCCATCTTTAGCCGTTTTCTTGGCTACGATATTGGCCCATTTACGTCCCATTAGGAATCTCCTTTTTTCACATTTTAATCTTTCTTATTATAACACAAGTTTTTTCGATTTTCACTAGAGGAAATGGATTTTGTTCAGCAAATCGAGCTATGATGACACTTTTGTTGCCAAGATTGCCTTGCCTTCTTTTATCAGGGGATGGCGGAAAAGTGATAAGTACAGTTGGGTGGTCATGGCAACCCAGATAAGGGGTTCGCAAAGGATAACTCCCCTATACCCTGCCCAAGAGATAATCAAGACCACAAAAACGATTTTCCCGATTAGTTCTATAAAGCTGGAAACTAGAGGAAGGACTTTCTGCCCCAATCCCTGCAAGCAATTCCGATAAATCAGCAAAAGGCTCAAAATCGGATAAAAGACTGAACTGATTTGCAGGTAAAGACTACCATTTTCTACCAAGTAAGTATCTGTCGAACTGGCCAAGAAGGAAACCAAGCTAGGACTGGCAAAAAAGAGGAAAATACAAACAAAGCCTGCCCAGGACATGCTCAGACGACTCCCAATACCAAGACCTTGAACAATGCGGTCTGGTCGCTTAGCCCCGAGATTTTGAGAAGCAAAGGTCGTCATGGCAGAAGAAATAGCCGTCATCGGAAGGAGGGCAAAGGCCATAATACGTCTAGCCGCTGTCTGGGCGCTAATAATCACAGCACCAAAGGTATTAACAGAGGATTGTAAAATCACACTACCTATAGACACAATCGAACTCATCAAACCCATGGCCAAACCTTGCTCCAAGAGATCCGCATACAAGGTCTTTTTCCATTTAAAATGCTTGAGTTGAGGAAGCAGTTCTGGAACACTCTTACGGATATAGAAAAAGCAAAGAACCGCTGACAACCCTTGTGAAATAATAGTAGCAAGACCCGCAGATTGAACTCCCAGATGCAGTTGCGTAATAAAATACAAATCCAGAGCTACATTGACCAAGGCAGAGAAAATCAGAAAACCAAGGGCTGCTAGACTGTCTCCAATGGACCGCAGCAAACCTGCAAAAAGATTATAAGCGAAGCTGACGCCTACACAAGTCACAATCATAGAAATATATTGATAGGATTGAGGAAGGATTTCAGCAGGGGTATCTAAATATTGCAAGAGTGGATACAGACCGACAAAGCCCATCAGCATAACCAAAATACTGAGAAGCCCTCCTAAAATCCAGGTTGCCGCTACTGCTTCTTTAATTTTAGTGAAATTACGAGCTCCATAATAGCGGGCAATGACAATCCCCATCCCATTGCCAACACCAAGCGTAAAGCCTATAATCAAGTCAAAAATGGCAGTTGTCGCCCCTACTGCAGCCAAGGAATCTTGACCAAGAAAACGCCCAACAATCAAGACGTCTGCAGTATTATAAAGCTGTTGGAAAATATTAGACAGCAAGATTGGAAAGGCGAAGCTTAAAAGCGCAGGAAGAATAGGACCATGTATCAAGTCCACGGATCGTTTCTTATTCATAAAGCTATTATATCAGCTTTCTAGAAGAGCGACAAGGATTGCTTGGCTTTCTTAAAATCAATTGCTTACAGAGAAACAATTTGCTATAATCAAGAAAAGGAGGTCACTTATGAGTTTGACCAGTCAATTAATAACCGATGTGTTTCCAGATCTTGATAAAGTTGAAAAGCTAAATAACGAAGCTTTCCCCGAGGAAGAACGGGTCCCTCTTTCTGAGTTTTTGCGCTATCAGGACCGAGATGACGCGCACTTTTTTGCCTTTTATAACGAAGAAGAGTTTGTTGGCTTTGCCTTCTCCATCTCCAATCAAAAAGCCTTCTATATAAGCTTTTTTGCCATCATGCCCCACCTGAGAAGCCACGGATATGGAAAAGAAATCATCGAAAAGCTGACAGATTTTTACCAGCGAACCATGTTGCTGGAAGTCGAGCGATTGGATGAAGAATGCGATAACTTGGAGCAGAGAAAGGCCCGCATGGATTTCTATCGCCAAAATGGCTTTAAAACAGCCAACGCTTTTCTAGAGTACGATGATCTGAGTTTTGAAATCCTCTACCGTGGCGACCATTTTGACGAAGAAGCCTATCGCGACATCTTCCAAAAGTTACAGGATGAACATTATTTTGACTTTCACATCGAATATCGTCGTTTTAGTGATCATTAGTTCTTTCATCTGAAATAAACATAAAAAGTAGCAGTTCCTATCTGCTACTTTTTATGTTATTCTTCAATTTCGATTTCAAGTCCGTCGCCTAGGTCAAGTGTTACTTCTTGGTTAGGTGCTAAATCTTCTGCAACAGAGGTAGGAGTTGTCCCTTCTTCATCTTCAATCAAGCCATATTGAACACGGACTTGATGGTCAATCTCATCAAAGACTTCTGGGTGATCTGCCAAGTATTTCTTAGCATTTTCAGAACCCTGACCGATCTTTTCATCCTTATAAGAGTACCAAGCTCCTGCTTTTTTGATGATATCGAGATCACTTGCAATCTTCAAGAGCTCACCGGTCTTAGAAATACCTTCTCCGTACATGATTTCAACAAAAGCTTCCTTAAATGGTGGAGCTACCTTGTTTTTGACAACCTTGATCTTGGTTTCCTTACCGACATTGGTATCTTTTTGGTCACCAGTTCCCTTGATTTGTGTGCTTCCACGAACATCCAAACGGACTGAAGCGTAGAATTTCAGAGCACGTCCACCGGGAGTTGTTTCTGGATTCCCAAACATGACCCCAACTTTTTCACGCAATTGGTTGATGAAGATGGCAATTGTTTTGGTTTTATTGATAGAAGCTCCGAGTTTACGCATGGCTTGGCTCATCATACGAGCCTGCAAACCAACGTGGCTGTCTCCAATGTCCCCATCAATTTCTGCACGAGGTACAAGGGCTGCAACTGAGTCGATAACGACAAGGTCAACTGCACCTGAGTCAATCAATTTTCCTGCAATTTCAAGACCTTGCTCTCCTGAGTCTGGTTGTGACAAGAGCAACTCATCAATATTCACACCAAGGGCTGCTGCATAGGATGGATCAAGGGCATGCTCCGCATCGATAAAGGCAGCGATACCGCCTTCTTTTTGCGCCTGCGCAACAGCATGAAGGGCAACCGTTGTCTTACCAGATGATTCTGGTCCATAGATTTCGATGATACGTCCCTTAGGATAACCACCTGAACCAAGAGCAATGTCCAGAGCCAATGATCCTGAACTCATGACCTGTACTTTTTGCTCTGCACGTTCACCCAAACGCATGATTGAACCTTTACCGAAGTCTTTCTCAATCAATTTAAGGGCATCGTTCAAGGCTTTTTCACGATCCGCTCCAAACTTTTTTGAAATTTCATCTAATTTTTTTGGTTTTTTCGCCATTCTATTCTCCTGTATTCTAATAGTCCTAAGACCTGTCTACTATTATATCAAAAGTTAGTCACTTAATAAAGCCTTGCGAACTAGGTTAAAGGCATGCATGACCGCAATCTGACGAACATCTGCTCGGCTCCGCCCTGCGATATTAGCCTTGATAACTTCTGTCCCTTTTGCATGTGCCAAGCCGATAAAGACTGTCCCAGCTGGATGCCCCTCTAGGCTATCTGGCCCAGCCACACCTGTCAGACTGACTCCATAATCAGACTGAGTCTTGAGCCGTGCCTGCTCTGCCATCTTTTTAGCCGTAAACTCTGAAACGACCCCGTGTTCTTTCAGCTCTTGCTCGGAAATATCCAGCATCTTAGACTTTTCTTCTAAACTGTATGTGACAAAACCGCCATTAAAAATGGCTGAAACGCCTGAAAAGTTCGCTAAAGTAGCCTGAAAAAGGCCTGCTGTTAAGCTCTCCGCTGCGGTAATGCTTTTCTTTCTCTTCTTAAGCTCTTCTACAACGACACTTGCTAGGCTGCTCTCCTCCCCATATCCATAACAGATGTCTCGCAGAGAAAGTTCCTCGAAAGTCTGGCGATCTAAGATTTGATTTTCCAAGGTGTCCAATGCTTGATCAGCCTTTTCTTGACTAACTGCTTTTGTGGACAAGCGTAAGGTCACTTCTCCCGTTTTGGCATAAGGTGCCAAGGTCGGATCAGTTTGATGGTCAATCAAATCCGCCAAAATGGTTACCAACTGACTCTCACCAATTCCAAAGAAACGGAGCACTCGTGAGTATAACTTGGTACCAGTCATTAACTTGGGTAAGAGTTGATTTAAGACCATGGGTTTCAGCTCACTAGGAGGTCCTGGAAGGACTACGTAAGTCACGCCATCCACTTCCGATACCCCTCCTACTGCTAAACCTGTCTCATTTGGCAGTGGAGTCGCCCCCTCTACAATTTGGGCTTGGCGCTCATTATTCGGTGTCCGAGCATAGTCAGGTCTATGAGCAAAAAAGACATCCAGTTTCTCTTGTGCTTGAGGGTCAAACACTAAGTTTTTTCCCAAAAATTTTGCCAGAGTTTGTTTGGTTAAATCATCCTCAGTAGGCCCCAAGCCCCCTGTCAAAATAACTAGACTGCTACGCGAGCTCGCAATCTCAAGCAAGGACATGAGACGCGCTTCATTATCTCCGACAGCTGTTTGGAAGTAGACATCTACTCCAATTTCTGCTAGCTTTTCCGATAAAAACTGGGCGTTGGTATTGACGATCTGCCCTGTTAAAATTTCCGTTCCTACAGCAATGATTTCTGCTTTCATCTTTCCTCCTACCTATCTATTCGAATTTTTTTTGAAAAAATCGCAGGAAATTTCCCACGATTTGATTCTTTGTTTTATTCTATCTCTTCGTTTGAAGCATTTGTGGAAGGTGCTGTTCGACCATAAAGATTTTCATACAGAACAGCGTTGGTCTCCAACTCTGCTACGTCCTCTCTCCCTAGGGAACGACGCAAAAGATTTTGCATTTCTAGCATATGCTCTCTCGTTACGATTTGGTAAGAGATTCCTTGCAACTCAGCATCTTCACCACGAAGTTGATGAGTTTCGATGTTTTTAAAGGAATCTTGGTAACCAAGTAGTTGTGGGATACTGGAGGCAGACAAATCAACATTTGTCTGCATATTATCACTAAGCGCTTTTAAGATAGCTTGATAATGACTGATACTATTGAGGCTCAAGACCTTTTCCATAATCTTTTGAATGACTTCACGTTGACGTTTTTGACGACCATAGTCTCCCTCAGGATCCTGATAACGCATCCGTGAATAGACCAGGGCTTCCTCACCATTCAAAGTTTGCTCACCGACTCCAATCGAGATTTTATTAAATTCTTCCTGATCAGCAATCGAAATTGGAAAACCGAGTGTGTTGTTGACTGTGATGCCCCCAACTGCATCAACTAGCTGTTGGAGTCCTTGCATGTTGACCATCACATAACGATCAATATGAATGTTCATCATTTTTTGAATGGTTGAAATAGCCAACTCTGCACCGCCATTGGCATAGGCAGCATTGAGTTTTGCTTCCTGAACTTGGCCATTTCCAGTCTCAATCTTGGTCAAAATATCCCGTTCTAAACTCATCATAGTGGTTTTCTTGGTTTTCGGATTGACTGTCAAAAGAATCATGGAATCACTATTCCCCGCCCAAGGATCTGTACGTTCTACATTTCCCGTATCCACCCCCATCAAGAGAATGGTTAAAGGCTCAGTCGCCTCGATAACGTTGGTTTCTTCACCAATTTTCTTATAAGTTTTTTTACTTAAGGTTTCAGTTCCTTGATAATAAATAGTATAGGCATACGCACCTACACCTAAAGCCGTTACTGTTAGAAAAGCTAGTAGCATTCCGATTATTTTTTTTACCATCTTATCATTTATCTATCAGTCTACCCATCAGGTAAACGTCTAAAAATATCCCTTCTTTTAAATAGGCTCCTCTTTCTTGTAAGCCTTCTGTAACAAATCCAAATTTTGAATAGAGGTGGATAGCTGCCTCGTTGCGCTTTTGTACACTGAGCTGCAAACGACACAAAACTCCACTGGTTTTAGCCCACTCAATGCCTTCTTCAAGGAGTATGCTTCCTAAGCCATGATTCCAAAACTTCCTTTGGATGACCAAAAAGATATCCCCAATGTGACGAATCCGTATACGTTGCTCTGCCGTGATGTTCAAAACACCTGCAATTTCATCATTCAGGAGAGCTAGGAGAGTGATTTGGTTATCTGAAGTCGCTTGCTTTTCAATAAAAAGCACCATTTCAGATTCTGTCATCAGGATACCATTTTCATCTAAACTGGTGAAATCTGTCTCCTGTCCAACTAAATCCAAGAATGCAACCAAAGCAGCGGCATCATGAGCTTCAGCCTCACGAATACAAAGTTCATACTCCATCTTGAAGCTCCTTAATCAATTCCTCAGCACGAGAACCCTGAGCGGTAAAATAGAGGCGACGACCCTCAGCCTCTTTCAAGAGTTCCAACTCCAAGTAGGAATCTGGTAAATCCTCACCCAAAAGATGTCCCCACTCGATAACGGTCACACCACCACCAAAGAGAAACTCATCCAAGTCAATCGAATCAGCATCCCCCTCAATCCGATAGACATCCAAGTGGTAGAGCGGAAGGCGACCCTCATACTCTCTCACGATGGTGTAAGTTGGACTTTTGATCATCTGACGAATCCCCAAGCCCTTGGCAAGACCCTTTGTAAAGGTTGTTTTACCAGCACCCAATTCCCCAGACAAGATCAAAACATCATTTTTTTGGAGCAAGGTTCCTAGGCGTTCTCCCAGATTGATCAGCTCTTCTTCATTTTTTGTGTACATGCTACTATTATACCAAAAAGTTTTCTTTTGTGTGAATTTTCTTTACAAACTTACTATAACAACTTTGGTAAAATAAGGGATTTTTATTGATAGAAAAATGTCTTTAAAAAAATATACACATGGCGCTGACAAGTAAAATATCTCGGATTACATGCCCGTAAAAGGAAAATTCTCTTCTCATAGATTTTGGAAATAAAAACCGAGCAAAAATGAAGCCTAAACCAACATAAAAAACAATGGATAAAACTGTCATTGGATTTCTTAAGAACAGCAAGGTTGCGAGAACTGTCAGGATAACTGTTTTTTTCTTATTGAGAGCGGCTCCCAAATCTCGGCTGTATTTTTCAAACGGTAAAAAGACAAGTAAATCAATGCCAAACAAGAAAAAGAAGGAGGGCAAGAAAAGATTTACCAGCTCTTGCTGAAAAACTGTCTGTGTTAAAATAGTCTCCGACAACACCAGACAGACACCTACTAGGTTTAAAACCAACAAGGTACTATAAAATAGTTTCACTTTTTTCTGACTATTTATAATGCTATGGACATCCTGATCTCGAGTATAAAAGAAATTCATCCCTGCGCACAGACCTGATGCCAATACGATAAACACTAGAAAATAGGCGCTTGATTGCTTTAAGGTTAAGACGGATCCCTTCCACAGTAAACAGCTACTCAGACTAATCTGGATCAAAGCCAGCAACAATAAGATGCGAATAGATTTTATCATTTTCAGTTCTCCCTTCGTATACATGATTATACTCTGCGAGAAAGATAAAAATTCCCCTCTCTTCTCAAATGTCCAATTTTGACGCTCAACTGACAAAAATGAAAAATAGTTGAAGCGATCTGAGAGATATTGCTTCGTGCTCACATAACCCCAATAGACAGAAGTGTAAAACAAAAGAGAACCCGAAGGTTCCCTCATTTGCTTTTTATTCTACTGTTTCTTCAACTTGGATTTCCACAGTTTCATCTACTGGAGCGTTTTCTGTCTCTTCTTGTTCAGGAGCCAGATATGATGCTTCATTGATAGCCTGTGGTTCAAGGTTACGGTAGCGAGCCATACCAGTACCTGCTGGGATGATCTTACCGATGATAACATTTTCCTTGAGTCCAAGGAGATGGTCTTTCTTACCACGGATAGCCGCATCTGTAAGGACACGAGTTGTTTCCTGGAAGGAAGCCGCTGACAAGAAACTGTTGGTTTCAAGTGAGGCTTTGGTGATTCCCATAAGAACTGGGCGACCAGTCGCTGGAACTCCACCTGCGATAAGAACATCCTTGTTGGCATCTGTAAAGTCGTTGATATCCATGAGAGTACCCATGAGAAGATCTGTGTCCCCTGGATCCATGACACGAACTTTACGGATCATTTGACGAACCATTACCTCGATGTGTTTGTCACCGATTTCTACCCCTTGGCTGCGGTAAACTTTTTGTACTTCACCGAGAAGGTAGGTTTCAACAGACAAGACATCACGAACAGCGAGGAGACGTTTCGGTTGGATAGATCCTTCTGTCAATGCTGCACCGCGAGAGACTTGGTCTCCAACTTCAACACGCATACGTGCTGTAAATGGAACCACGTACTCACCTTCGCCAGTTTCACCCTTAACAAAGACTTTCTTGGTACGAGTTGACGCGTCTTCTTCGATAGCAGTAACTTGTCCTTTGACCTCTGTGATGACCGCTTCCCCTTTAGGATTGCGGGCTTCAAAGATTTCTTGGACACGAGGAAGACCCTGAGTGATATCGGTATTTGAGGCAACCCCACCCGTGTGGAAGGTACGCATTGTAAGCTGTGTACCAGGTTCCCCGATAGATTGGGCAGCGATTGTACCAACTGCTTCACCAACTTCAACCGCATCACCAGTTGCCAAGTTGATACCATAACAGTGACGACAGACACCATGACGAGTGTTACATGTAAATACAGAGCGGATAGTAACTTCTTCCACGCCAGCGTTGACAATTTCACGCGCCTTGTCTTCTGTAATCAACTCATTTGGACCGATGATAACCGCACCAGTTTCTGGATGTTTAACAGTTTTCTTAGTGTAACGACCATTGAGACGCTCTTCGAGAGACTCGATCATCTCTTTTCCTTCTGCGATAGAGCGGATCAAGAGACCACGGTCTGTTCCACAGTCGTCCTCACGGATGATAACGTCTTGGGCCACGTCAACCAAACGACGAGTCAAGTAACCTGAGTCGGCTGTCTTAAGGGCCGTATCGGTCATACCCTTACGGGCACCGTGAGTTGAGAAGAACATTTCGAGTACTGACAAACCTTCGCGGAAGTTTGAAAGGATTGGCAATTCCATGATACGTCCGTTCGGAGCGGCCATCAGACCACGCATACCGGCAAGCTGTGAGAAGTTTGAGATGTTACCACGGGCTCCAGAGTCCATCATCATAACGATTGGGTTCTTAGGATCTTGGTTGGCAACCAAACGTTTCTCCAATTTTTCACGGGCTGCACGCCATTCAGCTGTAACAGCGTTGTAGCGCTCATCGTCCGTAATCATACCACGACGGAATTGTTTGGTGATTTGTTCTACACGTTTGTGTGATTCTTCGATGATTTCAGCCTTGTCATCAACGACTGGGATATCGGCGATACCTACTGTCAAACCTGCAAGAGTTGAGTGGTGGTAACCGAGGTTCTTCATGCGGTCAAGTAGGGCAGAAGTTTCTGTCGTACGGAAACGTTTGAAGATTTCAGCGATGATATTTCCAAGATTTTTCTTCTTGAACGGAGGGTTAAGTTCAAGATTGCTGATTGCTTCCTTGATATCTCCACCGAGTGGCAAGAAGTATTTAGCTGGAACACCTTCTGTTAAGTTAGCATTTGTAGGTTCTTGCAAGTAAGGCAGACCCTCTGGCATGATGTCATTGAAGAGGATTTTACCAACTGTTGTCAGCAAGACCTTGTGTTTTTGCTCTTCAGTCCAAGGTTTGTTGAGGCTATCTGTTGCAATACCAACACGTGAGTGGAGGTGAACATAACCATTACGGTAAGCCATGACAGCTTCGTCACGGTCTTTGAAGACCATTCCTTCACCTTCACGACCAGCTTCTTCCATGGTCAAGTAGTAGTTACCCAAAACCATGTCCTGAGATGGAGTAACAACTGGTTTACCATCTTTCGGATTCAAGATGTGCTCAGCAGCCAACATCAAGATACGAGCTTCTGCTTGGGCTTCTTCTGAAAGCGGTACGTGGATGGCCATTTGGTCCCCGTCAAAGTCGGCATTGTAGGCTTCACAGACAAGCGGGTGCAAGCGAAGGGCCTTACCGTCAATCAAGACTGGCTCGAAGGCTTGGATACCCAAACGGTGAAGGGTCGGTGCGCGGTTCAAAAGCACTGGGTGTTCTTTGATCACTTCTTCGAGGATATCCCAGATACGCTCATCTCCACGTTCCACCAAGCGTTTAGCGGCTTTGACGTTTTGCACGATATCACGCGCAACGATTTCACGCATCACAAATGGTTTAAAGAGCTCAATAGCCATTTCACGTGGCACACCACATTGGTACATCTTAAGAGTTGGACCAACGGCGATAACGGAACGTCCTGAGAAGTCAACACGTTTACCGAGCAAGTTTTGACGGAAGCGTCCTTGTTTACCTTTAAGCATGTGGCTCAATGATTTCAGTGGACGGCTACCTGGTCCTGTGATCGGACGACCACGACGACCGTTGTCAATTAAAGCGTCAACCGCTTCTTGAAGCATACGCTTCTCATTTTGAACGATGATACCTGGTGCATTCAACTCAAGCAAGCGAGCCAAACGGTTGTTACGGTTGATAACACGACGGTAAAGGTCGTTCAAGTCAGATGAGGCAAAACGGCCACCATCCAACTGCAACATTGGACGGAGATCTGGTGGAATAACCGGAAGGATGTTGAGAATCATCCATTCAGGTTTATTTCCAGACTTGTAAAAGGCATCCAAAACATCCAAACGACGGATGGCTTTGACACGTTTTTGTCCAGTAGCTGTTTTCAACTCTTCTTTGAGTTCAGCAATTTCTTTTTCAAGATCTACTTGTTTCAAGAGGTCTTGGATAGCTTCGGCACCCATCTTAGCAACGAATGATCCATAACCATACTCACGCAAGCGCTCACGGTATTCGCGCTCTGTCATGATAGACTTGTGCTCAAGTGGTGTATCCTTCGGATCAATCACCACATAAGCCGCAAAGTAGATAACTTCCTCGAGGGCACGAGGGCTCATATCAAGGGTCAAGCCCATACGGCTTGGAATCCCCTTGAAATACCAGATATGAGATACAGGAGCTTTCAATTCGATGTGCCCCATACGCTCACGACGAACTTTTGTACGCGTTACTTCAACCCCACAACGGTCACAAACAATCCCTCTGTAACGAATGCGTTTGTACTTACCACAAGCACATTCCCAGTCTTTTGTAGGACCAAAGATGACTTCGTCAAAGAGTCCTTCACGTTCTGGTTTCAACGTACGGTAATTGATTGTTTCAGGTTTTTTGACTTCTCCATAAGACCATGAACGGACTTTGCTTGGAGAAGCTAGGGTGATTTGCATACTTTTAAAACGATTTACATCAACCACTATTTCTTCCCTTTCTATTCTAAGTGAACTGCTTATTCTTGGTCAGCAGCTTCTTCTGTTGCTTCCGCTTTTGCAGTTTCTTCAGCTTCAAATGCTGCTTTTGCATCTTGGGCTGCTTTTTTGCGGGCTTTTTCAAGGTCATCTACGTGGATGACATCTTCGTCCATTCCTTCATCCAAGTCACGAAGTTCCACCTCTTGATCATCTTCGTCAAGGACACGCATGTCAAGACCAAGAGATTGCAATTCTTTGACAAGAACTCGGAAGGATTCTGGAACACCTGGTTTTGGAATTGGTTTTCCTTTTGTGATAGCTTCATAAGCTTTCAAACGTCCGTTGATATCGTCAGACTTGTAGGTCAAGATTTCTTGGAGAACATTTGACGCACCGTAGGCTTCAAGAGCCCAAACTTCCATCTCACCGAAACGTTGTCCACCAAACTGAGCTTTACCTCCGAGTGGTTGTTGGGTAACGGTTGAGTATGGTCCGACTGAACGCGCGTGCAATTTATCATCAACCATGTGGTGGAGTTTGATCATGTACATGACACCAACTGATACACGGTTGTCAAACGGCTCACCTGTACGTCCATCGTAAAGGATTGTCTTGGCATCGCTATCCATCCCTGCTTCTTTAACGGTTGACCAAAGGTCTTCAGAACTTGCTCCGTCAAAGACTGGTGTTGCGATGTGGATACCAAGAGTACGAGCTGCCATACCAAGGTGGAGTTCCATAACCTGACCGATATTCATACGTGATGGCACCCCAAGTGGGTTCAACATGATATCGACTGGAGTTCCGTCTGGAAGGTAAGGCATGTCTTCTACAGGAACGATACGAGAGACAACCCCTTTGTTTCCGTGACGTCCGGCCATCTTATCTCCGACCTTGATCTTACGTTTTTGAGCGATGTAGACACGAACCAACATATTAACGCCAGATTGCAGTTCATCACCATTAGCACGGGTAAAGATCTTCACGTCACGAACCACTCCGTCGGCACCGTGTGGCACACGCAGAGAGGTATCGCGGACTTCACGAGACTTGTCTCCGAAGATAGCGTGCAAGAGACGTTCCTCAGCTGAAAGGTCTTTTTCACCCTTAGGGGTAACTTTACCTACTAAGATGTCGCCTTCCTTGACTTCCGCCCCAATGCGGATAATCCCCATTTCGTCCAGATTGCGTAGGGCATCTTCCCCTACGTTTGGAATTTCGCGGGTAATTTCTTCAGGGCCAAGCTTGGTGTCGCGAGTTTCTGATTCGTATTCTTCCAAGTGAACAGAGGTGTAGACATCGTCTTTCACCAGACGCTCACTCATGATAACCGCATCCTCGAAGTTGTAACCTTCCCATGTCATGTAGGCAACGATTGGGTTTTGTCCCAGGGCCATTTCTCCATTTTCCATAGAAGGTCCGTCAGCGATAAAGTCGCCTTTTTCAACGACATCGCCAACTTTAACAAGCGTGCGTTGGTTGTAGGCAGTACCTGAGTTTGAACGACGGAATTTTTGGATGTGGTAAACGTCCAATGAACCATCTTCGCGGCGTACTTCTACCTTGTCCGCATCTGCGTAAGTAACTTTACCATCATACTGAGCAATGACCGCTGCACCAGAGTCATGAGCTGCTTGGTATTCCATACCAGTACCAACGTAAGGTGCTTTTGGATCAATCAATGGCACAGCCTGACGTTGCATGTTGGCACCCATGAGGGCACGGTTGGAGTCATCGTTTTCCAAGAAAGGAATACATGCTGTCGCAACGGCAACTACCTGTTTTGGTGATACGTCCATGTAGTCAACCACTTCTGCTGGATACTCTTGGTTGACCCCTTGGTGACGTCCCATGACAACTTTCTCAGCAAAAGTACCATCTTCGTTGAGGCGAGAGTTAGCCTGCGCTACAGTAAATTCATCTTCTTCATCGGCTGTCAACCAAACGATTTCGTTTGTGACTACACCAGTTTCACGGTCAACCTTACGGTATGGTGTTTGAACAAATCCATACTTGTTTAAGTGTCCGTAAGATGACAAGTTGTTAATCAAACCGATGTTAGGTCCTTCAGGTGTCTCGATTGGACACATACGACCATAGTGAGTATAGTGCACGTCACGTACTTCATATCCAGCACGGTCACGAGTCAAACCACCAGGTCCTAAGGCTGACAAACGGCGTTTGTGAGACAACTCAGAAAGCGGGTTGTGTTGGTCCATGAACTGCGACAACTGTGATGAACCAAAGAATTCTTTAACCGCAGCTGTTACAGGACGGATATTGATGATTTGTTGTGGTGTCAAGACTTCATTGTCTTGAACAGACATACGTTCACGGACATTACGTTCCATACGAGAAAGCCCAAGACGTACTTGGTTGGCAAGCAATTCACCAACTGCACGGATACGACGGTTTCCAAGGTGGTCGATATCATCCACACGGCCGATACCTTCCGCCAAGTTGAGGAAGTAGCTCATTTCAGCAAGGATATCCGCAGGAGTTACAACACGAACCTTGTCGTCTGGATTAGCATTTCCGATGATGGTTACAACACGGTCTGGGTCCGTTGGAGCAACAACCTTAAATTTTTGAAGCACAACTGGTTCTGTCAGAACAGCTGCATCGTTTGGAATATAAACGATCTTGTTCAAGTCGCCATCCAAGTGATTCTCGATACTTTCAATCACGCTACGAGTCATAACGGTACCAGCTTCTACCAAGATTTCTCCTGTTTCAGGGTCTACCAATGGCTCCGCAATGGTTTGGTTAAGCAAGCGTGTCTTGATGTTCAATTTTTTATTGATCTTGTAACGACCAACAGCTGCCAAATCGTAGCGACGTGGATCGAAGAAACGTGCCACAAGCAAGCTACGTGAGCTTTCAGCAGTCTTAGGCTCACCTGGACGAAGGCGTT